>NZ_JBFAIN010000011.1:0-235275 GCF_040654735.1 Saccharopolyspora sp. NPDC050642
CGATCGCATGGCTGCACGGTCCCCGCCGCCTCCGGATCCGGTGGGAAGTCAGCGACGACATGCATGACGGCTTCCTCCAACTCGCTCACTGCATGGTCCTCGCCGCCAAACTCCCCACATCAGCATTCTGAAAGAACCCCTTAGCGCACGATCTGACACGGATGTTCCTCAAGCCCCAAACATCGGGTGCGTCAGAGTCGTCTTGTGGTGAACAGGGTTGGTCCTGTGGACCGCGTCCACTTCCTTCCGCTTTCCGCCGTCGAGAACTCGCGCCAGCCGCCGGCCTGGCACAGCTCCCAGACATACCCGAAGCGGGTTTTCCCCGCTCGCCGTAGGACTTCACGCACGACGAGTCCGCGATGCCGAGCCGCTCGGCGAGGTAATCCACCACCTGCACCGGCACGTCCAGCGGGTCGTCGAGGAAGAAGAACCGCTCCAGCTCTGCCCGCAACCCCACTGCGGAGGAACCGCAGCGAAGCTTCAACAAAACGATCAAGGCCGCCAACGAGCAGGTCAGGGCGTCGAAGGCTTAGCGCCAGTTCCGTTCCGATGTTCCTCAAGCCCCGACCCGCAGAAAGCGAGCCGGTCGTGACGCTTTGGCCGTGGCCGGCGACTACGAACCCCAATTTGCATAACGGACGTTGCGTGAAATCTTGGGCCTCGGTACGGTGCCTCCATCGACCGGCGCACACGCCGGGATTCCTGACCAGCACGAATGACGTTGCGGTGCTCGGCGGCCGGATTCCGGGAGGCGTCAATCCCGGATCGTCCGCATTGGACCACCGATTCGAACCACATCAGCCGAGAGCACGCGGGAGGAACTCGAGTTGGTCGCCACGGGGTACACGGAAATGAAGTACGGGGAGGTCACCGTGCTCATCGGCGCGGAGCGGGGTGCCTATCCGTTCGGCAACTCGCTGGTGGTGCGCGGCAGCGACGCCGCGTTGGTCGTCGATCCGTCGTTGTCGTTGGTCGAAGCGGCACCACCCGCGGACGTGGTCCTCGTGAGCCATGCACATGAGGACCACGTTGCCGGTCTCGGGAGTTACGACGTGCCGGTCCACATCCACGAGGCGGACATCGACGGGCTGCGATCTCGCGAGGTGATGGTCGCCGGGTTCGGACTTCCTCCCGACGCCATCGACGATGCCGACCGGAAGCTGCGGGACAAGTTCCACGTGCGGGGTCGTCCGGACGCGCTGAAGTTCACCGACGGAGCCGTGTTCGACCTCGGTGGGCGCACCGTGACGGTGGTGCACCTTCCCGGCCACACAGCGGGTCACTGCGGTTTCCTTGTCGAGCCGGACGGATTCCTGTTCGTGGCGGATGTCGATCTGACGTCGTTCGGTCCTTACTACGGCGACGTCGGTAGCAGTCTCGTGGACTTCGAGGAGTCCATGCGCCGGTGCCGGGAGATCGATGCCCGCTGGTACGGCACGTCGCATCAGAAGGGCGTGATCGAGGGTGCCGACGAGTTCCACAAGCGACTCGATGCCTTTGCCGGTGTGGTGGAGAAGCGGGACGCGGTGCTACTGGGGCTTCTCGGTGAACCGCGGACCGTCGCGGAGATCGTCGAGCACCGGCTGGTCTACCGGCCGCATGTGGAAGGCGCGCACGTGAATCCGGTCGAGCGGAGGACGGCGATGCGGCATCTGGACCGTTTGATCGGCAAGGGACTTGTCGCGGAAGTCGAGCAAGGCCGGTTCCTCGCGACGTAGCGCCCGACTCCACCGGTCACCCACGGACGTTGACCAGTTCCGGCAGCAAGGTTTCACTATGGTCCGAGGTCGTGGCCGTTCGCCGTGGCACACCACGGTTTGCCGTATTAGTTGGGGATGACCGGCACGTACAGGTGTGAGGCGTGGTCACCGCCGAGGTGGATGGTGGCACCGTGTCCGCTCTTGCGGTCGTCCGGGTCGTTGTGGGCAAGGAGTCCCATGTGGTCGTCGTCGGCTTGGACGCGCAGTTGGAGGCGTTGCCCGGGTTCGAGTGTGATGGAGGTGGGCCAGATCTCCACTTCGAGCAGTGTTGGCACGCCAGGTTCGAGGGGCTGGATCTCGTCGTGGCCGTGCCACGGGCGGTGCGGAAGGGTGCGTTCGGGGTCGAGTTTGCGGTGAGAGGCGCGCAGCCAGCCGATGCCCATCGGCACCGGTGTGGCTGCCCCGCCTGGACCGATCGCGGGGATGCGCTGACCGTCGGCGTCGTACTGTTCGAGTTGGACGAAGACGTCCAGGTCGTCGGCGATGTGCGAGACCCACAGCCGCAGGGCGAGCGGGCCGGTGAGTTCCAGCCGTTCGGTGGCGGTGAAGTCGAAGGTGGCCGGGTACGGTGTCCGGTCCTCGGCCGGCTGGTGCCAGCTGAGTTCCTTCTGCCCCAGGTAGAGCCGGCGCCATTGAGTGCGGGGCAGCGGCCAGTCCTGTTCGTCGCGCCATTCGACGTCGTCGCCGCGGCGGATGGCGAGCCGGACAGGTGGGATGCCGTCCATCGCGGTCTGGTCACCACCGAGGAAGCGTCGAAGGAACCGCAACTGAAGGTCTTTGGCCCAGTCCGCGTAGTAGGGGGCGATGTGGGAGCCGACGTGGACGACGAGCCATTTGTGCTCGGAGGCGGCGTCGAGCCACCCTTCGATGTTGCCGCGTAGGTGCAGGTGGATCGAGCCCCAGTTCCCCGCCGACAGCACGGGCACCCGCACTTGGGCGAGGTCGACGGTTCGCTCGCGGTACCAGTCGTCGAGCAGCTCGTGCGATCTCAGGTCGTCGGGCATGCTGGCGTGGCCGTCGCCGTTGAGCTGTGGGATGATCTGCCGCTGCCACCAACTCTCGGTGGCGTTGGTGTAGATGCCGCCCTGACGGCCCCATTCCCGGTAGAAGTCGGTGCAGCCCTCCCAGGCGACGACCGCGGCCAGGTGCGGCGGCTGGAGTGCGGCGACGTGCCAGCCCATCATCGCGTACCAGGAGATGCCGCTGCTGGCGATCTTGCCGGTCGACCACGGCTGCACGCCGCACCATTCGATGACGTCGTAGAAGTCTTCGGCATCCTTGCGGCTGAAGACGTCGAGGCGACCGGCGGACTTGCCGGTGCCGCGCGCGTCGGCGCGGACGACGGCGTACCCGCGTTCGGTCCACCACTCCGGGTTCGGTGTCTCCCACACCATGTGGTCGCCCTGGTCGACCAGCTCGTACATGGGATAGCGCTCCGGCCAGTGCACGTCCTTGCCATAGGGGCTCATCGAAGCGATCACGGGCACCGGTTGCTCGCCGTCAGGCCGGAACACGTCGATGACGATCGGTGTGCCGTCTCTGGTCGGGACGGTCACGTCGCGGTCGATTCGCATGGGTATTCCCTTCATGTTGTGCGCCTCCGCTGGGCGACTGTGCCGCCCGCAAAATGCGAACGCAAATTATCATTCGCATCTGCCGGTCGGCCACCGCGGCCACCCACCCCTCGGCGGGCAGTAACGTCAGACCGGTGAGCCAGCAGCACGCCGACCCCGCCTACCGCCCTCCGCAGCAAGCCCGCAGCCGGATGTCCCTGCAGAAGGTGCTTGCTGCCGCCGGGCATGTGCTGGCCACCGGCGGCATCGAGGAGTTCACGGTCGCAGCGGTCGCCGAGCAGGCCGGCGTGTCCGTTGGCGCGATCTACCGGCGGTTCACTGGCAAGGAGCAACTGCTCCACGCGGTCAAGGACCAGCTGCTCGGCCAGCTGGAAACCGGTGTCGCGGAGGCACTCCGTTCAGCGGAGTCCGGACTGGACGGCGTTGTCGCCGCGTTCACCCACGCGCTGGCGCGCACGTTCTCCCGCCACGACCGGATCTTCCCCGACCTGCTCAGCGGCCAACGCGCGGAAGGGGTCGAGCGCGGCCTGCAGGCGCTCGCGGTCATCCAGGACGCCCTCGCCGAGGCTGCCGAGCCGTACGGGGACGACATCCGCAGGGCGGACCGCAGGCTGGCCCTGCGGGTGGCCGCACGCACCATCACCACTTCGTGCGTGCACCGGGCCGCCACCTGCCAGTCCTGGCCAGATGGGTTGACCTGGACCAGTTGGGCCGATGAGACCACCGAGATGGCCGTGGCTTATCTGACCTCCCCACAACGCACTGCACACCAGTGATCGCGTCCACATCGCCAGCACGACCCGAAAGCCGGTCAACCCCACATCACCCGTGAAGCGACACAGCCTTCACGTTCAACTGATCACGCCCCTGTTCGCGAGAGTCGCGTTATCGCGCCACCGCCGCCTGGGCGAGGAGTTCGCGGGTTACGAGCTGGGTGTGTCCGGGGCGGGGGTGATCAAGGTGAGGGCAGCGTCGGTGAGGGCTTGGAGCCGGCTCGGGGTGAACCTCTGGGGTTCGAAGGGGTACATCATCATCCAGCCGTCGCCCATGGCGGCGAGCTGATCGGCGAGCAGGTCCGCAGGGATGTCGTTGCGGATGGTGCCTCGCGCTTGGCCGGCCTCGAGGATCGTGGTGTACATGTCGCGGTAGCGGGCGTAGCGCTGCTCGATGACGGCGGAGAGGGCCGGTTCGTAGCGCGCGTGAGCGAGCAGTTGCGACATCACCGGCCAGAACTCGGGATCGCCGGTCGTCAGATCCAGCCACCGCTGGAAAAGCGCCTTGATGTCGGTCTGCTCCCGGACGGATTCCAGCATCGCGTCGTAGGTGTCGAACCGGCTTTCGGCCAACGCGGTGACCAGTTCCTCCTTGTTCGCGAGGTAATAGGTCACCGCCCCGGTCGTGCACCCCGCGCGCTGGGCCACCTTGCGCAGCGACGCGTTGGCGTAGCCCTCCTGCGCGATCACCGACGTCGCCGCCTTCAGCAGCTCCGCCCGCTTCGCGGCGTGGTCCCCGGTCGGGCGGCCACGCTGCACGACCGGCTCGGTTCCGCCATCGCCACCCGGCAGCCGGGCCTTCGTGTTCGGCACCCCGCCGATTCTGCCACATAATTTTCATAACGACTGTTGCGTTAATTATGTTCGGCGGCCCGAAGACCATGCTCGAAGCCGTCGGGCAAGCCCGGCCGACATCGTCCAACCGACTGCGTTCCACACCGATCTCCGAAGCGACATCCCGGCGTTCGCCCAGGTCAGGGCGAGCACATTCCCGACTGGTAGCCGCCGTGGACCGCGGTCGGAGGCGGCGCATCCGCGGGCTCCGCATGTCATCGACATGGGCTGCGCCCAGAGCGATCCGGGCGCAGCCCGACGACTTCCGATCGAAGGTGTCCCCTAGCCGGGGTTGCGGCGTTGACGTGGTTTCCTCGGGTTCCCGAGCTGCGGCGCGGGCTGTCACGCACCCCCAGTTTTGCATGATCATACGTCGCAATGCATACTCTCTTCCATGTCCAAGGTTCTCACCTCCCTGCCCACCGGCGAGCGCGTCGGCATCGCCTTCTCCGGGGGCCTCGACACCTCTGTCGCGGTCGCGTGGATGCGCGACAAGGGTGCCGTCCCGTGCACCTACACCGCCGACATCGGCCAGTACGACGAGCCCGACATCGCCTCGGTGCCCGGTCGTGCGCTGACCTACGGTGCCGAGCTCGCGCGCCTGGTCGACTGCCGCGCGGCGCTGGTCGAGGAGGGCTTGGCCGCGCTCACCTGCGGTGCGTTCCACATCCGCTCCGCCGGGCGCCCGTACTTCAACACCACGCCGCTGGGCCGGGCCGTCACGGGAACCCTGTTGGTCCGGGCGATGCTCGAGGACGACGTGCAGATCTGGGGCGACGGCTCGACCTACAAGGGCAACGACATCGAGCGGTTCTACCGGTACGGCCTGCTGGCCAACCCGCAGCTGCGCATCTACAAGCCGTGGCTGGACGCGGACTTCGTGTCCGAGCTCGGTGGCCGCAAGGAGATGTCGGAGTGGCTGCTGGCGCACGACCTGCCCTACCGGGACAGCGCCGAGAAGGCCTACTCGACCGACGCCAACATCTGGGGCGCGACCCACGAGGCCAAGACGCTGGAGCACCTCGACACCGGCATCGAGACCGTGGACCCGATCATGGGCGTGCGGTTCTGGGATCCGGAGGTCGAGGTCGCCACCGAGGACGTGACGATCGGCTTCGAGCAGGGCCGCCCGGTGACGATCAACGGCAAGAAGTTCGCCACCGCGGTCGACCTGGTGATCGAGGCGAACGCGATCGGCGGCCGGCACGGCCTGGGCATGTCGGACCAGATCGAGAACCGGGTGATCGAGGCCAAGAGCCGCGGCATCTACGAGGCGCCGGGAATGGCGTTGCTGCACGCCGCGTACGAGCGGCTGGTCAACGCGATCCACAACGAGGACACCCTGGCGTACTACCACAACGAGGGCCGGCGGCTGGGCCGGCTGATGTACGAGGGCCGGTGGCTGGACCCGCAGGCGCTGATGGTGCGGGAGTCGCTGCAGCGCTGGGTCGGCACGGCGATCACCGGCGAGGTGACGCTGCGGCTGCGGCGCGGTGAAGACTACTCGATCCTGGACACCACCGGTCCGGCGTTCAGCTACCACCCGGACAAGCTGTCGATGGAGCGCACCGAGGACTCGGCGTTCGGCCCGGTGGACCGGATCGGCCAGCTCACGATGCGCAACCTCGACATCGCGGACTCGCGCGCCAAGCTGGAGCAGTACGCGGGCATCGGCATGGTCGGCACCGGTCACCCGGCGCTCATCGGTGCCGCGCAGGCGGCGTCGACGGGGCTGATCGGGGCGATGCCGCAGGGCGGTGCCGAGGCGATCGCCTCCCGCGGCCGGGACTCCGAGGAGGGTCAGACCCTCGACCGGGCCGCGATGGAGTACGGCACGGACTGATCCGCGCTCTTGTGTGGGCCGGGTGGGGCGTCCCACCCGGCCCACAACGGCTTTTCGGGGTGTTCACCGCGTCGGGACGGACAGGTCGGCGTCGGGCACCAGGATCGACCGCGGGTAGCCGCTTCCTCCGCTGACGACCGCGCAGAACGCGGTGTGGTGGCCGCCTTCCCACGCGGTCTGGTCCGGCGCGAGGGCGCCCAGGGAGTCGTCAGGTGAGACCGCGCTCATGTCCACGTTCCGCTCAGCGATCGGGCCGCACCGCGCGTCGATTTGGTTCTGGAACGCATCCCATCCCGGCCACGGCCCGTCGCCAGCGGTGTAGGCGCCGATGGTCTGCGCATCGTGCGGCTGGGTGCACGACGCGAGCTCGACGGTGAGGAACCGGTCGGCCTCGCCCGGCCATGTGAAGCAGTCGCCGGGTTTCATCGTGCACATGGTGGCAGTGCCTGCGGGCGGGTTCTCGCAGTCGGCGAGCGTGGTCGCAGGTCCGGGGGCGTGCATCGCGTCCAGAACGGCGTAGGTCCAGATTCCGCTCCACGTCACGGAGAACAGCAGGCCGGACAGGGCCATCACCACGGCGATGGTCTTGCTTCCTGCCGGGCCGCCGGCGGTCGCTGTCCCGGGTGGGCTGGTCGGGCTCGGACCGCGGTTGACGCGCAGCAGCACCAGGACCGCGGTGATGATGCCCGGCACGATCAGCAGCGGCACCAGGCTGAACGCGCCCAGCAGCAGCGTGAGCAGCGCCATGCGTGCGGTACTGCGGTCGATCGCGCCTTGGCCGGAGTCCGTCTCGGTGGGTTGTTGCGGCGATGTGCGGCGGCTGGTCTGCCACGCGGTGATCTGCGTGATGATGACGACGATCAGCACGCCCGCCGCCATGTTGAGCATCGTGGACAGGGTGGACAGGTTCGCGGCTTCCTGCAGTCCCTGCTCGGTGATCTCCTCCAGGGACGATCGGAGGATGATCTGGCCGATGAGCGTGACGGCCACGAACAGCACCCACCAGGCGGTGATCAGGCCGCCGGGGACCTGCCGCCGGGGCGCGCTGGCCCGCCAGATGTCCGACACGACCTGGTGCGGGAACCACAGGTTGACCACCGGCCCGAACCAGCCGCCGATCACCCAGCCCCGGGACCGGCGGTGCGCGGCGCGACCACCCAGCAGTTCGGCGTTGATCCGCGCCCGCCACAGCCAGATCAGGAACACCACACCGGCCGCGATGTACACCAGCAGCGCCGGAATCGACACCAGTGCGGTGAAGACATCGGCCGCTTCGAGGTCCGCGGTCGTCGCGTTCCCGGCCAGGTAGTCGCGAACGACCAGGTGGGTGCGCCAGGCGGATACCGAGTCCAGCACGTCGCACACGAGCACCAAGGCGATCAGCACTTTGGCGGCGGTGGCGAAGCCGGTCACGGGCCGGTACCGCTGCTCGCCGACGTCCGTCGGTGTGCCCTGCACTGCGCCGTCCATGATTCCCCCAGGGATTCGTGGAACCGCCGGATTCCTTGGTGTCCCGGCATTTCCGGGTTTTCGGGATCTCTCGGCCAGCGCTAACCGGCGCCGCCGAGCTCCAGGGCTCTCACGAGCAGTACTAGGGCGGCGATCAGCATGAGGCCCTTGCCCAGCGCCGCCAGCATGCCGATGTTCACCCGCAGCACCATCGCCGGTTTGCGGTCGCCCACCGATGCCCGAGCGGCCTTCATCGCGCGGGCCGCACTCCGCGCGGGCACGCTCAACACCAGGAATCCCAGTGCCCGCTTGACCGCGCGGATCGTGCGATGAGCGAGCGTGTTCCGGGCGTCGGTGCCGGGCGTGGGTTCGACTGGGAACACGCGGGGATTCCACTCGGGGTCGAACGCGACGACCGCTGAGGTCCAGTGATCGCCCGCGGCCACTTCGTCCAGCCGGGTCGGTGTCGGCAGGTGCTCGTCCAGCCGTTCGGCCACGCCCGCCGGGTCGCTCGGCGTCAGCAGCAGCAGTTTGCGCGCGGGCTGGGTGGCGCGGGCCTGCTCGACCTCCCACCACAGCCCCTCCCCCGTGCCCAAGCGCAACACGATCAGTTGCGACAGGTCCATGAGCCGGAGGACTTCGGGTTGCCAGTCGTCGTGCGGCAGGTAGCACCGCGCCGCTCCCAGGCGAGGTAGTGGTTCCCCTGGCTTGCCCACTGCGATCACGGGGCCGAAGGCGGTCAGCGCGCTCACGAGCTGCTCCTCCCAGGAATGGATGTTGAGGGGAACCGCGTCGTCGACCTGCGCGGCGGTGTCGTCGTCGGCGAAGCTGCGCAGGTAGAGCACGGGTCGGCGGCCATCGGCCAGCAGGGCCTGGGTCGCGCCGCGCGCCGCGCGTGGCCGGGAGTAGCGCAGGGTCAGGAATCCGGCCCACAGGACGAACAGGCCGCCGAGCACGAAGAGTCCCTGGATTCCCAGCGTGAGCAGGCTGCCGAGCATGGAGTGCGCGGGCACGCCCAGCGTCGGCCGGTGGCCCCGTTCCAGGGTGGAGACCCCGATGGCTCCCGCCGCGAACAGCCCGTACCCGGCCGCGCTGATGGCGAGGAACACCGGCCGCCGCCACCACGGCTGGTGCGGGACGAACGGGCGGACCGCTTCGACGACCTCGCCTGCGGCGGCCCGGCGCCGGTGCCTGAGCCACAGCGACGGCACGGCGAGCGCTCCTGCGGCCACCGCCCACCACAGCGCCGCCGTGCCCGACGAACTGAGGTCCTGGTCGAGTTTTTCCTGATCCTGCAGGGTTTCCGCGGCCAGCTTTCCGGTCTGTTCGCGGGCGGCGGGGAATCTGCCGTGCTCGGCGTGGTCGGTGGCGGCGGCGATCGTCGAGCGGCTGGCGGTCAGCGGGGCGTTGCGCTCGAACCACGCGTTGCGTTCGAGGATTTCCGCGCGTGCGGCCTGGTCGCCGTCGGCGTAGCGGTCGAGCGCGGCGGCGAAGGCAGCGGCTTGGGCCGGGGCGTCGTGGAAGCGGTCGCGGGTGTGCAGGTCCAGGCCCGCGGTGATCGCCATGTGCAGGGCGACGTAGGTCGTGACGACCGCCAGCGCCGTGACCGGCCGGGCGGCCCGCAAGCCAAAGGACACCTCAGCTCACCTGCTCATCTAGCCGGAGTACCGCCGTCAGCGCAGATCGCATCCAGTGGTACCACGCCGGTTCGCGGGCAGTGGGCGTCTTTCCGGTTGCTGCCACGGAATGGACGAGCCGTTCGATGAAGTTCGGACGCCGCGGGGCCATCGAGCCCGCCGCCCCGCACGCGGCGACCGAGCTAAGCCGTGACCTGCTGCGAGTTGAGCTTGGTCGCCGGCTGCTGCTGAGTTACGCGGTGCTCGTGGTCATCGGTCGGCGCGGGCGTGCCAGCGGCCGTCGGTTCGGGTGATGCGGACCGGGTGGTCGAAGCACTTGCTGACCTCGTCGGTGGTCAGCACCTCGTCCACTCCCCCGGCGGCCAGGCAGCGGCCTTCGCGCAGCAGCATGGCGTGGGTGGTGCTGGCGGGGAGCTCTTCGAGGTGGTGGGTCACCAGCACGGTGGCCAGTTCGGGGTGTTCGGCGCGCAGTTCGTCGAGGCTGGTGAGCAGCTGTTCGCGGGCGGCGAGGTCCAGGCCGGTGGCGGGTTCGTCGAGCAGCAGCAGCCTCGGGAGGGGCATGAGGGCGCGGGCGATGAGGGTGCGGCCGCGTTCGCCCTGGGAAAGGGTGTTCCAGCGGGCGTCGGTCTTGCCGCCCATGCCGAGCATGCCGATCAGGCGGTCGGCCTGCCGGGACTGTTCGTCGGTGGGCTGCCAGCGCGGGACCGGTTCGGTGGTGTTGGTGGCGCCGGTGAGCACGACGTCGCGGACCCGCAGCGGGCTCTGCAGGGGGTGGCGGGGGTTGATGTGGCCGACGTAGGAGCGCAGTTGCCGCATGTCGACCCGGCCGAGCCGGTGCCCGAGGACCTCGACCGTTCCGCGGGTGGGGTGGCTCACGGCGCCGAGGAGGTTCAGCAGGGTGCTCTTGCCGGCACCGTTGGCGCCCAGCAGCGCCCAGTGCTGGCCTCGGTGGACCTCCAGCGAGATCGACTGCAGCAGGTAGTTCCCGTCGCGGACGACGTCGATGTCGGCGACCCGCAGGACGGGGCCGGTCTCGGTGGGCCGGGAGTCGATCACCGGTTGGCCTCCAGGATCTCGCGCCCGGGCGCGGCCGGGTGCTCGTGTGACGTGGCACGGGGGTCGGACGCGGGGCTCGACTCGGCCTCGGCGCGGCCCTCGGGAGACGTCCCGGAGTGGGCGGTGGCGCGGGCCCGGTGTCGCGCGCGGTCCCGGTGTCGCCGGGCCGCTGACCGTCCGATCATGGTCGGTACCGGAACCCTACCGGTTCCGCGATGTGGATCGTGTTGCCGGTGCGCCGCCCGGGATCGATACCCTGGTGAAGACCTGTTCACCTGCTATTGCGCCTAGTTGAGGATTCGATGCCGCCACCTGCCGCACACCCGGGATCGCCGACGCTGGCCGACAGCGTGCGGCTGGCCGAGGACGGGGTGCACATCCTGGATCGCCGGGTGTTCCCGTTCGAGCACCGGTGGGTGCACGCCCGCACCGTCGAGGAGGTCGCCGCGGCGATCGAGGACATGGTGACGCAGTCGTCCGGGCCGTACTTCGCGGTGCTGTGGGGCATGGTGCTGGCCGCTCAGGAGACGGCCGGGCAAGATCCGGAGACGGCGCGCGAGCGGCTACGGGCCGCCGGCGACCGGTTGATCGCCACCCGCCCGACCAACGACCAGCCGCGCAAGGCCGTGGAGTGGGTCATGGCGTCGGTGGACACCGGCGGCGATGACGTGGCCGCCGCGGCGCTGGCCGGCGCGCGGGCCGGGGACGAGGACTACCGGCGGCGCAGCCGCGAGATGGGGCGCGCCGGTGCGGCTCTGCTGCCGGAGGGTGGCCGGGTCCTGACGCACTGCTGGGGCGATCTGTACCTGGTGGGGCTGGTCGAGGCGGCGCTGGAGACGGGCAAGCGGCCGTCGTTCGTGTGCACCGAGACCCGCCCGTACCTGCAGGGCGCGCGGTTGACCGCGGAGACGCTGGCGGAGATGGGCGTGGACACCACGCTGGTCACCGACGGCATGCCGGCGTCGCTGATGCGGGCGGGCGAGATCGACGCGTTGGTGACCGCGAGCGACCGGGTCACCATGGACGGGCACGTGATCAACAAGGTGGGGACGTTGCAGCTGGCGGTGGCCGCGAACGCCTTCGGGGTGCCCTTCCACGCGTTGTGCCACGCCCCGGATCCGGCCTCGGCCACCGGCGCGGATGTGCCGATCGAGTTCCGCGACGGCGACGAGGTGCTGCACACCCTGGGGCGGCGCAGCGCCAGCGAGCGGGTGCGGGGACTGTACCCGGCCTTCGACATCACCGATCCGCGGTTCGTGACCACGGTGGTGACCGACCGGGGCGCGTTCGCGCCGGACCGGGTGCACGAGTACTGGAACGAGGAACGGGGGACGGCACGGTGAGCGTGCGGGTCGCGGCCAGGTGGGTCGTGCTGGACATCGAGGGAACGCTGACCGCCACCAGCCAGGTGCACGTGGTGCTCTACGACTACGCGCGGCCGCGGCTGGGGCCGTGGATCGACGCGCACGGCGACGATCCGGTGGTCGCCGAGGCGGTGGCGCAGGTCAAGGCCGACGCCAGGTTGGGTGAGCAGGCCGGCACCGCCGAGGTGGTGGCCGTGCTGCACGGCTGGATGGACGCCGACCGCAAGGCCAGCCCGTTGAAGACGTTGCAGGGGCTGATCTGGGCCGACGGGTACGCCCGCGGGGAGCTGACCACCGACTACTTCGCGGACGTGGTGCCGGCGTTGCGGTCGTGGCTGGACCGGGGCCTGCGGCTGGCGGTGTTCTCCTCGGGTTCGGTGGCCGGGCAGGTCGCGTCGTTCTCCAACACGACCTCCGGTGACCTGCGGGGGCTGTTCTCGCACCACTTCGACACGGTCAACGCCGGGCCGAAGCGGGAGCGCGCCTCCTACGACGCGATCGCCGCCGGGCTGGGTTCGGCCTCGGGCGAGATCGTGTTCTTCTCGGATGTACCGGCGGAGCTGGATGCCGCCGCGGCCGCGGGCTGGCGGACCGTGGGGGTGGCCCGGGCCGGGGAACCGTTCGCGGACGCCGATTTCGGGTCGCATCCGGTGGTGTCCACTTTCGACGATGTTGAGCTTGAGGTGATCGTGTGAGCGTCGGTCTGGAGCAGGCCGGGGCGGCGTTGGCCGCGGAGTCGGCGCGGATGGCGGGGCTGGGCTGGATGCGCGGCACGTCCGGCAACCTGTCGGTGACGTTGCAGCGGGAGCCGCTGCGGCTGGCGGTGACGGCCAGCGGCCTGGACAAGGGCGAGCTGACCGGCGAGGACGTGGTGGTCGTGGACTCCGCCGGGGCGGCGGTGCCCGATCAGCCCAATCCCGCGCAGCGGCCGTCGGCGGAGGCGGGGTTGCACGCGCGGATCGCGGCGGTGGCCGGGGCGGGTGCGGTGGTGCACGTGCACATGCTCTCGTCCGTGGTGGCCGGGCAGCGCTGGCCCGGTGGCGTGGTGCTGCGGGATCTGGAGATGCTCAAGGGTCTCGGGCGCCGCGACGACGATGTGATGACGGTGCCGGTGGTGCCCAACAGCCAGGACATGGGCGTGCTGGGCGATGCGTTCGAGGCGGGTTTCGACGCCGCGACGCCGGCGGTGATCGTGGCCCGGCACGGCTTGTACGTGTGGGGCCGGGATCTGGTGCAGGCCCGGCACCGCACGGAATGCTTGGACTGGCTGTTCCAGTTCACCTTGGCCACGAACGGAATCCAGGAGGGTGTGGCATGACGTTGCTGACTGTGTGGCCGGACACCGATCCCGGCGCGGTGGAGCTGCGCACCGAGGACGGCGAGCGGATCGCGGACGTCCTCAAGCAGTTCGGGGTGCGCTTCGAGCGCTGGGAGCTCAAGGAGCTGGCGGCGGACGCGTCCGCCGACGACGTGCTGGCCGCGTATCGCGCCGAGGTCGACCGGGTCATCGACGCCGAGGGCTACATCAAGGTGGACGCGGCGGTGATGACGCCGCGCGACGATGATCCGGAGTGGGCGCAGCAGGCGAAGGCGGCGCGGGAGAAGTTCCTGTCGGAGCACACCCACGACGATGACGAGGACCGGTTCTTCGCCCGCGGTGCCGGGGTCTTCTACCTGCACATCGACGGGAAGGTGTACGCGGTGCTGTGCGAGGCGGGCGACCTGCTGAGCGTGCCGGCGAACACCACGCACTGGTTCGACATGGGGACGCGCCCGGATTTCGTGGCGATCCGGTTCTTCCACGACGAGGACGGCTGGGTGGGCGATTTCTGCGCCACGGACACCGCGGAGCGGTTCCCGTCGTTCGACGAGTTGATGGCCTCGCGGTGAGGCCGGCGCCGGGTGCGGATTCTCCTTCCGCACCCGGCTTCTCCTTCTGCGGATCCGGTTCGCCTGCGCATCGCGGTGACGAGCGCACGGCGTTGCTGGTTTTCCTGCAGCGGCAGCGCGATCTGGTGGTGTGGAAGGTTCCGGGTCCTCGGATGCGGTGCAGGGCACCGCGATGCCCGAGATCGCGCAGAAACTCGTGATGGCTCAGGTCATTTATCACGAAATTTCTGCCGGGGTGGCGGTCGTCGTGGAGCTGCGATTTCCTGTGAGGAAAAGTGTGACGACGCGTTCTATGTAATCGGAGCGGTCGCCACGCGACTGCGGTTGCTCAATTCCTAAGAGCAGTCGTTCCCGCGGATCGAACAAGATCATGCCGCTGAATATGCGTGCTGCCTCGTGCGGGTCGGGGCACTGCAGGAGCCCACGCGCGGCGGCGTCGCTGAGGATAGCGGCAACGGCGTCGTCGAAGTGTCTGATCCCCTCGTCGTAGACGAGCCGTCCTAGCTGGGGAAATCGACCTGATTCAGCGAAGGTCAGGCGTTGCATTTTTAGCCCTTCATCGCTGGTGAGAACGTCGAAGAGCAGTGTGCCGGCGTGCGTGAGCGCCTCTTTTAGATCGCGGCCGGTGAGGGGTGCGGCGGCTGCGTGGCGCAAGGGCTCGACTATGCGCTGCCGGAAAGAGTTGACCAGCTCGAGGAACAGGGCTTCCTTGTTTTCGAAGTGCCGGTACAGCGTTTCCAGGGAACAGCCGGCTTGCTCGGCGATGGCTCGGATCGACGTGCCTGCGTAGCCGCGATCGAGGAGAACGGTCAAGGCTGCGGCCGCGATCTGTTCTCTGCGGATGGGACCTCGACGTGGCCGTTCCCGGAGTGTCATCATCTCAGCCTACCGATCAGGTGAGGTGTCGACGCAGACGCGCGTCGGGAGCCGGAGTGGTCGACGACGTTCTACGAGTCGACTGGTGCTACGGCGGCCGTGTGATCTTCATCGAGCTCGCGGACACCGTTCAACGAAGCCCGCACCGCCTGGAAACCGTCGCGTCGGAGCAGGTGTTCGTAGCCGCCGATCGCGTGCTCCCATGCCCGGCTGCCGGCGTGCACGGACAGGATCGCGTCGGCGAGCCGGCGCGCGTCCTGCAGGGCGGAGTTCGCTCCTGAGGCCCTGGTGGGCAACATCGCGTGGATGGCGTCTCCGAGCAAGGTGACCCGGCCTGGTGTCCACGCGGGGACTTCGCGGGAGGTTCCCATCGCCAGGCCGAAGAACTGGTCGGGAAATGCCTGGTCGAGCAGGAGCCGAAACACGGGGTGAGCCGTCGCGGTGACGGTCCGGAGATGGTCGGACAAGCTCGCGGGTGACCGGCGGGTGAAGTCACGGTCGAGGTCCCCGAGCTGGTGACGTCGCAACAACAGCCCCCACATGACGTAGTCGTGCAGGTCACCCGGATCGAAGCCAGGTACGAGCCGTTCCGCGGCGGCAGCGGGCTGTTCTCCGAAACGGACCGCGCCAATGATCGCCTGCACGTCGCCGATCGCGGTCAAGGTGAAACTGCCTTCGATCCGGTCGATCACACCGGTGGCGATCAGCTCACGCGTGATCGGCGTCTTCGCCTGCAACAGCCGCAATCCGCTGTCGTTGACCGTAGCCTCGGGCAGCCGTAGCCGGCGCACAGCGGAGCCGATGCCATCCGCCCCGACGAGAAGATCGGCTTCCTCCACCGTCCCGTCGGCGAACCGGACGGTGACCCCTGCCGCGTGCTCGGTGTAGCCGGTCAACGCCGAACCGAATCGGATCGTGTCGTGCACGCCATGGGCGAGGAGCCGTCGCACGATACGACGACTCGCCGACGCGCCCGGTCGTATCGCGTCAGGACTCCCCTCCCGACCGGTGGACTTCCGACGCTTCACGATCGCGAGATCGGATTCGTCGAGGATGGTGACGTACTCGTCGGGCTGCCCCAGGGTCGCGTCGAGGAATCTGCTTTCGGAGGCGGTGAGGCAGGCGTGTAGCGCGCCGATCCCACGCTCGTCGAGGTGGATTCGCGCCCCCTGCGGCCGTTGTTCAAGGGCTTCGTCACGCTCATGGACAAGTACGTCGATATCCGCGCGGCGCAGAAATCGGGCAAGCGCAAGCCCGCCGAGTCCCGCGCCGGCGATGATGACACGCATTCGTACTCCAATTCTGAGGATATCGATTGACATTGTTGTCGTGGTTCGTGGCGACGCGGATGTGCCGCCGCGGAGCCGATGACACCGGCGGCCAGTGACGTCGCCGCGGGTGGCCGATCAGCGTGATGCCTGGTGAAAGACCGAGTGGGCCGATGCTCGAGGTCACCGCAGAGGTACGCCGAAGGCCAGCAGGGTGTGCGTGTACTCGAACTCGGCTACTTCCGTGTCGTGCGAATTCGGGAAGCGTCGCAAGAGCGAAGGAACCGCGATCGACGGCTCAAGCCGAGCCAGGTGCTCGGGTGACTTGTCACATCGGACAACGACATTTCGGCTTTCACAGTCACTCTTTCCTTCAAGGCAGAAGTGCCTCTCGTCGAACCACGAGTGTCTGCAGCGAAGCCGAGAACCTCAGGGTCGTACTCGGCGGTTCACAACGACGGGAGGACGTCCTTCATGCCGGTGCCTCTACTGCTGAGGCGGTGACGAGCCCGCGGTTGCCGAGCTACGGATGTCCCGCCCGCTGGCGGGTCACCGACGACAAGTTAACCAGAACGATCGTTTTGGATCAAGCTGACGCGTTGTGCGGTCCGGTGTCCGCAACGAGTTCGACCGTCGCCGGTCGAGTTGCCCCTCAGGTCTGGTCTCCGGCGAGGAACCGCTGGACTCGGGGCAGTGCGTCGGCGGCCCGGTCCCAGCCGGTTTGGTGGTCGGCGCCGGGCAGGGAGAAGAACTCGGTGCCGGTCTGCTGCGCGAAGGTCCGCATCGGGTCGTGCCAGAAGTCCTCGGTGCCGGCGTACATGAGCATCGGGACGTCGGTGGCGGCGAGCGCGTGGTGCTGGCCGGGTTCGTGGGCGAAGGCCTGGAAGTTCGCGCGCAGTGCCGCGGGGTCGGCGGCGTCGATCACGGCGGCCAGTGCGGGGTCGGCGGTGGCCGCCTGGTGCATGAACGGGTAGGGGTCGGTGTCGGCCGGCAGACCGAGGTGGCGGAGCACCGGGGCGATCGCGGAGCGGAATCCGTCGATGGGGTCGAAGGCGCCGGCGACGAGCCGGGTGAGCCGTTCGGGGGCGTGCACGGCGACGGCATAGCCGGTGAAGGCTCCCAGCGAGTAGCCCCAGAACGCGGCTTTTGTGGCGCCGACGGCGTCGAGCACGGCGGTGACGTAGTCGACGCGTCGGGCCAGGGTGTAGGCGGCGGGGTCGTGCGGGGCGTCGCTTGCGCCGAGGCCCAGCGGGTCCACGGTGATGACGGTGTGGGTGGCGGCGAGGGTCGCGGTGCAGCCGGTTCGGGTCCAGTGCGCGCCGGTCTGGAACATGCCCGGGTGCAGCAGCAGCGGTGGCCCGTCCCCGGCGATCTGGTAGGAGATCCGGTATCCGTTGCTGCGTGCGATGGGCACCCGAATTGCTCCTCGTCGCCGGTGGCTCCCCTGACCGTGGCGCCGACGCTACTGGGATCGCGGCGGCGCCGGGTGTCGTTTCGCTGTGATCGCGGGACGTTTTCCAGGCGGCCCGCCGCCTGGCAGGGTGGTCGTGGCGATCGCTGGGGCCGTGTCCGGCGGAGTGCGGCCGGTCAGCGCTTTTCGCGGTGGGCGAGGTGGTGTTCGATGCCGTTGAGCTGGTTGTGCAGGCCGAACTCGAACAGGTCGTCCAGGTCGAGTTCGACGCCGCTGGTCGCGGCGGCGGCCAGGTTCGGGTAGCGGCCGGTTCCCAGCAGGTTCCACATCTCGGGTTCGTCGGTGTCGTGGCGTTGCCTGCTGGTGATGCCGGTTTCCTGGGTGAGTTCCGCGTCCAGGGAGTGGCTCATGGCGATGCCGCCGACGTAGCCGTTGAGGCCGACGGCGATGCGCAGTTTGTCGCGGTGGTCGAGGTCGAGCCCGTCGAGGGTGGCGAGTTGCCATTCGACGTGGGCCATGCCGGCCGGCAGCAGCGGCGGCTGGGCCAGCGAGTTGAGGGCGATGGGCGCGAGCCAGGGGTGTCTCCGGTAGGTGGCCCACTGCCGGCGGGCGAGTTCTTCGAGGCGGGCGCGCCAGCCGCGGTGGCCGGGTCCGGGCAGCGGGGTTTCGGCGAAGGCGGCGTCGGCCATGAGCCGGAGGAGCTCGTCCTTGTCGGGGACGTGCCGGTACAGGGACATGGTGCCGGCGCCGAGTTCGGCGGCCACGCGGCGCATGGACACCGCGGCGCGGCCTTCGCGGTCGGCGATGCCGATGGCGGTGCGCACGATGCGTTCGCGGCCGGCGGGTTCGGTGGTTCGGGGTGGCCGGGGCCGGGTGCGGGGGTGTGCCGCGGGGTCGCTGACGACGGTGCCGGTGCCGGGGACGGCGTGCACGAGGCCGTGCTGGCGCAGGGCGGCGAGGGCTTTGGTGGCGGTCGCCATGGCCACGCCCCATTCGTCGATGATCTGGCGGGTCGAGGGCACCTTGTCGCCGGGGCGGAGCCGGCCGGAGTCGATGCGGGCGCGGATGTCCTCGGCGATGCGCAGGTACGGCGGCTGGGGCCGGGATCCGGTGGTCATCGCTCCCCTTTCGGTTTCGCACTAGTGCACTACCCCGAGGAATTATAGGAAATCCCACGGATTCCCCTAAGGCGCACTAGTGCTATCCCCGTATTTTCCGGAGTTATTCGTGGTACTGCAGCATGTTTGGCGCCTTGTTCGATACGGTGTACGCGTCAGGTACGGGGTACGCATTCTCCTATTTCGGGGTGGATCGATGAGCGTGGTGGCGGAACGTCCGGTGGTTGCGGAGGAATCGCGGGCGGTGCGGTGGTGGCGGCGGCCGTGGGTGGGCCCGTTGGCGTTGGTCGCGGTGGTGTTCGTGGCGGTGTCGGTGCCGCGGTACCTCACGTTGGATCCGGCGCAGTCGCTGGTGCCGCCCGTGGAGGGGTTCGCGCCGTACTACCCGATGCTCGTGGCGCACGTGCTGTTCGGGTCGGTGGCGATCGTGAGCTGCTGCTTCCAGGTGTGGCCTGCGTTCCGGCTGCGGTATCCGGTGGCGCACCGCTGGATCGGCCGCGCCTACGTCTTCGCCGGGGTGCTGCCCGCGGCGGTGATGGCGACGGTGATCGGCGCGATATCGCCGTTCGGACCGGTGGCGCGGGTGAGCAACGTGCTGCTGGGGCTGGTGTGGTTCGGCTGCACGGTCGCGGGGTGGCGCGCGGGCCGGGCGCGGCGGTTCGGCGATCACCGCAAGTGGATGGTGCGGTCGTTCGTGCTGACCGTCTCCACGGTCACCAACCGGGTGTGGGGGGTGGTGGCGGGTGTGGTGCTGGGCCCGCAGCTGGAGACGACCTTCGGCGGCAACGAGCAGTACATGACGTCGACGATCGCCGGGCTGACGACGTGGCTGGGCTGGGTGGTTCCGCTGATCCTCGCCCAGTTGTGGCTGGACCGGCGGCCGAAGAAGCGCACCCGGGCCGCGGGCCGCTCCGGGGTGCCGGCTTGACCTGGAGTGCGGTGGAGGTTGAACGCTGGGGCGGTCTGGTTCGCCGAGCCGCCCGGGGGTGGTCGTGTCCGCGATCGATGCCGATTCCGCCGCCACGGGTGGCTTGTTCTCCCGCCGCTACCGGTCGCTGACCTTCGGCGCGCTCACGTTGATCTCGCTGGTGGCCTTCGAGTACGTGGCGGTGGCCACGGCGATGCCGACGTCGCGCGTTCCCTGGACGGGTTGGCGCTGTACGCGGTGGCTTTCGGCGGGACGACGGCCGCCGGTGTGGTGAGCATGGTCGTCTCCGGCGGGTGGAGCGATGCGCGCGGGCCCGCGGTGCCGCTGCGGGTGGGGGTCGCGGTGTTCGCCGCGGGGCTGCTGCTGGCCGGGGTGGCGCCGGTGATGTGGGTGCTGGTGGCGGGCCGGATCGTGCAGGGCTTGGGCGGCGGGTTGATCTCGGTGGCCCTGTACGTGGTGGTGGGGCACGTGCTGCCGGAAGGGTTGCGGGCGCGGTTCTTCGGGATGCTGGCCGGGGCGTGGCTGCTGCCGTCGATCGTGGGCCCGCTGGTGGCGGGGCTGCTGGTGGAGAGGTTGAGCTGGCGGTGGGTGTTCCTGGCGACGATGGTGCTGGCGGTGCCCGCGCTGGCCCTCGTGAGCCCGAGCTTGCGCGGGTTGTCCTGGCGTTCGCAGCCGCAGCAGCGCGGTTTCGACCGTCCGTTGTGGGCGGTGGGGGCGGCGGCGGGCGGGTTGCTGCTGCACTACGGCGGGCAGCAGACCGGTTGGCTGTCGGGGGTGCTGGTCGTCGCGGGATTGGCGGCGTTGGTGGTGTTCGCGCCGAGGTTGTTGCCGGTGGGGACGTTCCGGGGCCGGGCGGGGCTGCCGAGCGTGGTGGCGTTGCGCGGTATCGCGGGTGCGGCGTTCTCGGCCGCGGAGGTGTTCGTGCCGCTGATGTTGTCGCGGGAGCGGGGCCTGTCCCCCACCGCCGCGGGTTTGGTGCTGACCACCACCGCGGTCGGGTGGCTGGCGGGTTCGTGGCTGCAGGGCCGCCTGCCGGCGTGGGACCGGGTTCCGGTGGTGGGCGCGACGCTGCTGGCCGCCGGGGCGGCGGGGGTGGCGACGACGGTTTTCGCGGCGGTGCCACTGGTGGTGTGCATCGGTGGGCTCGCGGTGATGTCGCTGGGGATGGGCCTGGTGTATCCGGTGTTGTCGACGTTGACGCTGCGGTTGTCGGCTCCGCGCGAGCAGGGCGTGAACAGTTCGGCGTTGCAGCTCAGCGAGTCGCTGTTCACCACGACGGTGCTGGCGGTGGCGGGCACGTTGTTCGCGGCGTGGTTGTTGTGGTCGCCCGCCACCGCGTATCTCGCGGGTTTCGGCCTCGCCGCGGTGCTGGCGCTGCTGGCCGTCGCGGTGGCCTTCCGCGCCCGGTGAAACCGGTCCTCGCGCCGATCGCCATGTCACCGGCCTGGTCGTAGGCTGCCCGGAAGTCCCCTTCGGAAGAAGTTCGGCGGGCGTGTCGATCCGCGGCGTTCCCCGTTCGACCTAGGGGTGAGCGGGTCCGAGCGGGACCCCCGGATGGCCCAAGGAGACACCACCGTGAAGTACATGCTGATCATGCGCGCGACCGACGAGTCGTTCGAGGCGTTCCAGGACGTCGACTTCAACGAGATCCTGGAGGCGATGGGCCGGTTCAACGACGAGATGATCCAGGCCGGTGTCCTCGTCGCCGCCGAAGGCCTCGACGACGCCGCCGACGGTGTGGTCGTCGACTACTCCTCCCAGCCGCCGGTGGTCACCGACGGCCCCTACGGCGAGACCAAGGAACTGTTCGGCGGCTACTGGATCCTCGACGTCGCCTCCAAGGAGGAAGCCGTGGCGTGGGCCAAGCGCGCGCCGATGGCCGGCCCGGGCAGCAAGTGCGAGATCCGCCGGGTCACCAGCATCGACGAGTTCCCGCAGGACAACGAGTGGATCAAGAAGGAGCGGGCTTGGCGCGAGGCGACCGGCCAGCTCTGAGCCCGGGCTCGATGGTGAACCCCGCTGGCCGCGAGGCGGTCGCGGCGGTCTGGCGGATCGAGTCCGCGCGGATCGTCGGCGCCCTGGCCCGCTACACCGGCGATTTCGCGCTCGCCGAGGACCTCGCCCAGGAGGCGTTGGCGGAGGCGCTGGTGACCTGGCCGCGCGAGGGCGTGCCGCGCAATCCCGCGGGGTGGCTGCTCACCGTCGGCCGGCGTCGCGCGATCGACGCGTTCCGCCGCCGCTCCGCCCTCGACGAGCGGTACGCCGCCCTCGCCCACGACCTCGGCGAGGGCGGCGTGGCCTCGGGGCGCCCGCCCGCCGATGCGGCTCGGGACACCGAAGACGTGCTGTGGGATCCCGACCAGATCGACGACGACGTGCTCGCGTTGATGTTCATCGCCTGCCACCCCTTGCTGTCGCGGGAGGCGAGGGTGGCGCTCACCCTCCGGGTCGTCGGCGGTCTCACCAGCGACGAGATCGCCAAGGCGTTCCTCATCCCGACCGCGACCGTGCAGGCCCGGATCACCCGCGCGAAGAAGACCCTCGGGGCGGCGCGGGTGCCGTTCGCGGTGCCCGCGGCCGCGGAGCGCACCGAACGGCTGGGCTCGGTGCTCAGCGTGGTCTACCTGATCTTCACCGAGGGGTCCTCGGCCAGCTCCGGTAGCGATCTGATCCGGCTCGACCTCGCGCGCGAGGCGCAGCGGCTCGCGCGGGTGCTGACCCGCCTGGTGCCCGACGAGCCCGAAGTCTTCGGCCTGCTGGCGCTGCTGGAGCTGACCGCGGCGCGCTTCCCCGCCCGCACCGGGCCCGACGGCGAGCCGGTGTTGTTGGAGCACCAGGACCGCCGCCGTTGGGACCGCGCAGCGATCCGCCGGGGACGGGCGGCGCTGGCCCGCGCGGAGCGGATCGGCCGGGGCCTGGGCGCCTACGGCCTGCAGGCGGCGATCGCCGAATGCCATGCCGTGGCGGCGTCGGTCGAGGAGACGAACTGGGAGCGCATCGTGCTCCGCTACGAGGCGCTCGGGCGGCTCGCGCCGTCACCGGTGGTCGACCTCAACCGGGCCGTCGCGGTCTGCATGGCGCGCGGACCGGCTGCCGCGTTGCCGATCGTGGACGAGCTGGCGGCCGGGCAGGCGCTGCCGAACTCGCACCTGCTGCCCAGCGTCCGCGGGGAACTGCTCACCCGCCTGGGACGCATCGACCAGGCACGCACCGAGCTTCAGCTCGCACTGCAGCTGTGCGGGAACGAACGCGAGCGGGCCGTGCTCGCACGCAAACTCGCCGACCTCGGCTGACCAACATCGCCCGCGAAGGGTCCACGCAGTTCGCGGTGCAGGGCGGCAACGTGATCTACCACCCTCCGCGGTCTGCCGCGGAGGGTGACGCGCCGGAGTCGTGATCGTCGCGCGGTGCCTGCCCGGCGATCGGGTGGGCGGTGAAGACTGCGGGGCATGGAGTTCTTCTGCTACCACCGCGACCGGCCCGGTTCCTTGGCGCTGCGCGAGGCGCTGCTGGAAGCGCATTGGTCCTACATGGACCGTTTTGCGGACGTGATGATCGCCCGGGGGCCGACCCTCGACGGCGACACGCCCACCGGCAGCGTGCACATCGTCGATCTTCCTGATCCCGCTGCTGCGCGCGCGTTCGCGTTCGACGAGCCGAGCTACCAGGCCGGGGCGTACCGGGATGTGCTGCTGCGGCGCTGGCGCAACGTGCTGGGTCGCACGATGTGGGACTTCCCCGGCGGCAGCAGCGGCGGCAACCGGTACCTGGTGCTCGGTCTCGGTGCGGGGCAGGCAGTGGACCTCGATGTGCCGCGGGGCCGGGACGACCTGATCGCGTACGGGCCGCTGCTGTCCGACGACGGCACTGCCTGGCTGGGCACGGCGGCGCTGGTCCGGGCGCAGGACCCGGACGAGGCGCGGGGCGTTCTCGACGCGGACCGCTACGCCGATGTCGAGGTGCACACGTGGCAGTTCGGCGGGCGCCGGTAGAAGGAGTTCTGCCTGACGCATTTCGCGGCCCCGCTGTTGGGCATCTCGGGTGGGGATGCCCAACAGCGGGTTGTCGGGGTCAGTTCAGGTGGGCTTCGAGGGCGTCGGCTCCGGCGGTGGCTCCGCCGCAGTCGTGGATGATCTGGCGCATCCGCTGGAGGTTGGCGCGGACCTGTTCGTCGGTGGCGATGTCGTCGACCGCGGTGCGCAGTTCGGCGGCGGTGACGGTGTCGGGGTCGAGGCGGCGGCCGAGGCCGAGTTCTTCGGCGCGGGTGGCGTTGGCGGCTTGTTCGGGCATTTGCGGCACGGCCACCAGCGGCACTCCGGCGTGCAGGGATTCCATGGTGGAGTTCATGCCGGTGTGGGAGAGGAAGACGGTGGCGTGGCGCAGGACCGCGGGCTGTGGGAAGGAGGCGCGCACGTCGAAGTTGGCGGGGATGTCGCCGAGGCCGGCGGGGTCGACGTGCTGCCCGGTGGACATGGCGACTTGCCAGGGGCTGTCGGCGAACGCCTCGAAGCACATCCGGTAGAACTCCGGGCGGTTGTTGAACGCGGTGCCCAGGGAGACGAACAGCAGCGGGGCGCCTGCGTCGCGGGGCTGCCAGGGCTGGTCGTGGCGGTCGCCGAGCAGCGGGCCGATGAAGTGGAACCGCTCGTCGAAGGTGTCGCCGGCGAGCTGGAATTCCCGGGGCAGGAACACCAGGTTGAGCTCGGCCGGCGGCGCGCCGAAGGGCAGTTGGGCGCGGACGCCGAACTCGGCACCAATCTGCTGGATCCGCTGGCCGAATTCGGCGAAGACCTCGGGGGAGAATGCGGGGTTGTCCTTGGCGACGCTGTCGAGCAGGGAGAATTTCTCGTTGGCGGCGAAGCTGGGCACCAGTGCGATCAACGGGATGCCGAGGTCGTCGGCGAGCATGCGCCCGATGGGGCTCATGATGTCGACGCAGACGGCGTCCGGCGGGTCGGCGCGGAAGTGCTCGCGCAGCGGCGGGAAGCTGTTCTTGATGTCGTCGATGAAGAACTGCATCAGCCTCGCCACCGGGGGCGGGACGGATTGCGACTGGGGCTGTATTTCCGGCACGTCGGTGGGGAGTTCGACGATGTCGGCGCCGGTGGCTTCCACTGCCTGGACCATCTTCGGGCCGGTGGCGTAGCTGACCCGGTGGCCGCGGCGCAGCAGTTCGGTCACCAGGGGCAGGGTGGGGTTGATGTGGCCGGCGGCGGGCATGCTGATGAACGCGAAGTGCTTTTTCATGATCCCTCGTACTGGATGTGCGCGTTGTGCGCGGGGCTCACCGTCCAGTATCCGGATCGGTTCCGGCGGCGGCATGTGGCGTTGATCATCACCGTTTTCGCCTATTCCGGTCAAAAGGTGTTCGGGGCCGGTGGAATTGCGCCCGGAATCGGCCGCTCGCCGCAATTCCTGCCACGCCACCGTTTTACCGGAGCCCGCCGGCGCGCGTTTCCCTGTTGTTCCCGGTGTCAGGGCAGGGTGAGCACGCGCGGGCCGTCCTCGGTGATGGCGATGGTGTGCTCGACGTGGGCGGCGCGGCTGCCGTCGCCGGTGAGCACGGTCCAGCCGTCGTCGGCGGTGCGGATGTCGTCGCGGCCGCCGGCGAGGAACATCGGCTCGATGGCCAGGACCAGGCCGGGACGCAGCGGCGTGCCGCGGCCGGCGGGGCCGTCGTTGGGCACGAACGGGGCTTCGTGCATGTCGCGGCCGACGCCGTGGCCGCCGAGGGGGTCGGGGATGCCGTAGCCGGCGCTGCGCCCGACGACGCCGATGGCGCGGGAGATGTCGCCGATGCGGGCACCGGGCCGGGCGGCGGCGATGCCGTCGGCGAGGGCCTGCGCGGTGGTGTCGGCCAGCCGGGTGTCCTCGGGGCGGGCGGTGCCGACGCTGAAGGTGATGGCGGCGTCGCCGACCCAGCCCTGCAGGCGGGCGCCGCAGTCGATGCTGACGAGGTCGCCGTCGGCGAGCCGCTGCCCGTTGGGGATGCCGTGCACGATCGCGTCGTTGACCGAGGCGCAGATGGTGCCGGGGAACGGGGTGGGCGCCCAGTTGGGCCGGTAGCCGAGGAACACCGGTTGCGCGCCGGCATCGGTGATCGTGGTGTAAGCGAGTTCGTCGAGTTCGCGCATCGTGGTGCCGGTGGTGGCGTGCTCGCGGACGGCGTGCAGCGCTCGGGCGACGATGCGGCCCGCTTCGCGCAGCGCGTCGATCTCGGTGGTCGTCTTCAGTTCGATCACGTGCGTCTCTCCCACACCACTGGACCCAATAACTATACCGATATTAGTATCACGGCCATGGTGCGTGTGCCGCTGAACGAGCAAGAACGGCAACGGGGCGAACTGCTCGGCCAGGCGCTGCGGGAGGCCCGCGGCGCGCGCAGCATGGTCGAGATCGCCGCCGCGTCCGGGATTTCCACCGAAACCCTCCGCAAGATCGAGAAGGGCCGCATCCCCACCCCGGCGTTCTTCACCGTCGCAGCGGTGGCCGATGCGGTGGGACTGTCGCTGGACGAGCTGCGCAAGGACGTCGCGGCGACGCAGGAAGCGCAACAGCGCATGTCGGCGTGACCTGGCTGGACCGGGCATAACTCTCCCTTAAGACCGGCTGAAAACAGGCCGGCTTCGCGGACCCCCGGGTGCCGGGCGACGGTCCGCTTCGGACAGTCCACATCAGACACCAATGGTGGCGACTCTTCGTGTCCGCGCATGCGTTTCCAGTTGACCCCGCCACGCCGTCCGCGTGCTGCGATGGAGATCACAAGCGAGCTCCCGCGGGGTGCTTACGCTCCGGCAACCGGCCGGCAACCCGCCGGGCGCGTGGACCGTCCGACACGAAATCATGACGAATTCGCTACGATTCGCCGGCCGGGTCGGGGACAGGACAACAACCGGCACTACACGAACGGAGTGACCAGTTGCCCGCCGAGCACCCCGACCCGTTGCGCCGCTGGTGGTGGCGGACCCCGCTGGCGGCACGTCTGCTGCCCGCCGTCGCGCTGCTGACCGCGACCGGCGCCGGCGCCCTCAGCGCCCTGCCCGCAGGCAGCCAGGACGTCGCCACTCCGCCGCCCCCACGCGCCCCCGTCGACTACGTCGCGCCGACCACCACCACGGCGGTCACCACGACCACCACGGCCGCGGAAACCACCGAGCCGGAACCGGTCGCGCCCCCGACGACCAGCAGCAGCCGCCCGCAACCCACCACCACGGCGGCACCGGTCACCACGACCAGCAGCCGCCCGCAACCCACCCGCGCGCCCACGCCCCCGGGCTGGGACCACGGCCGGCCCACCACCACCTCCACCGGCGACGACTGGGTCCCGGAAGTCACCGAAGGCGAACGCTGCGCCCGCGAAGGCGACGTCGGCCGCACCTCCTCGGGCGCCGCCGCCAGCTGCGAACGCGACGACCACGGCAAGCTGAGGTGGACCACGCAATGGTGAACAAGAACAACCCCGACACCGACCGCCACCACGCCAGCGCCCTGCGCATCCTGGAAAACGGCCCCCACGCCCCGCAATGCCCCCACGGGCACGGCCCGCTGACCACCATCACCGACCCCACCGCCCCCACCGGCGTGGCGATGGCCTGCCCGCAATGCGGACAACGCCGCGGCATGGAGATCACGATGCTGCGCACCCTGCTCAACCCCGAGAACGCCGACTTCGACCAGCCGCTGGCGACCTCCCCCACCGACAAGCCGGCGCCGTCGGCCAACCCGGCTCCTCCGGCCGTCACCAACACCGTCACCGACGACCCGACGTTGGTGGCCGTCACCGACGACCCGGAGCTGGTGGCCGTCACCACCGAAATCCCCCGGGTGCAGCTCGAAGACACCGCCCGCGAACCCCTGGGCAAGATCACCGCGCACCACACCCGCGACGACGCCGACGGCGACGAAGCGGACCTCGACCACATCCCGCCGCCACCTCGCGGCCACCGACCCGACGGCACCATCCGCACCACCGGCTGGCTCCAGCTGGGCGCACGACCGATCAGCTCCGGGCTATGGGCCGCGCTCGCCGGCGCCGCACTCGGCCTCGCCCTCATCGATGTCAACACCTGGCTGCCGCTGATCCTGCCCGCGGCCGCCTACGTGCTCTGGTTCGCCACCACCCGCTGGATCCGGCCCGCCTCGGCCGCCACCAACCTCGAACAGGTCTACGCCGACGAGCTCCTCCCCGGCGACGCCGTCCGCATCTACGGCCCGATCGGGCCAGTCGGCATCGTCGACCAGGTCACCCCCTCCACCAACGAGCAGGTCCTCGTCCGCTTCACCGGCGGCACCCAGCGCTTCCTGCCCGCAGACGCCCGCTGCCACCTCGTGGCACTGCGCAGCTAGCGCGGCTCAGCGATCCGGCGAACCCGTCGTGCCGCCCACGACGGCATCCGACTTCGCCGCATCCGCCGGCGGCACCAACCCCGACACGTCCCCACCGGTGTCGTTGACCTTCAACACGAACGGCCTCGTCTCGGTGTAGCGCACCACGCTCACCGAACACGGATCCACCACGATCCGCTGGAACCCGTCCAGGTGCAGCCCCAACGCATCCGCCAGCACCGACTTGATCACATCGCCATGCGTGCAGGCCAACCACACCGCATCCGCACCGAACCGGCGATCATGCGCCCGCACCGCGGCCACCGACCGCGCCTGCACCTGCGCCAACCCCTCGCCACCCGGGAACACCGCCGCCGACGGATGCTGCTGCACCACCTTCCACAGCGGCTCCGCGGTCAACTCGGTGATCTTCCGGCCGGTCCACTCGCCGTAGTCGACCTCCGCCAGATCCGGCTCCACCACCGGCGAAAGCCCCCGCTGCACGGCCAGCCCAGCCACCGTCTCCCGGCACCGCTGCAACGGCGACACCACGATCCCGGCCAGCGGAACCCCCGCCAACCGGTCCACCAACCCGGCCGCCTGGCCCACCCCGGTCTCGTCCAACCCGACACCGGGCGAACGCCCCGCCAACGTACCGGCACCATTGGCCGCCGACCGCGCATGCCGCAACAGGATGAGAGTCGCCACGCCCGCCGACTGTAGGCCCCACCCCCGCGCCACCCACCACAACCCCCGGCAAACGAAAACGCGGCCGGCACCCGACGGTGCCGACCGCGCTCCCCGATCACCGGATCACGGCTGCATGACGCCGAAACCCAACAACCCGAACACCAGCAGACCCAACGCGATCCGGTACCACACGAACAAGTACACGCTGTGCCGCTCCACGAACCGCAGCAACCAGGCGATCACCGCATACCCGATCACCCCGGCCACCACCGTCGCCACGATCATCTGCGCCGTCGTCGGCTGCAACCCGTACGGGCTCGGCTCGAACACGTGCGGGATCTCCGACAACCCCGCCGCGAACACCGCCGGAATCGCCAGCAAGAACGAGAACCGCACCGCCGTCGGCCGGTCCAGCCCCAACGACAGACCAGCCGTGATCGTGCCACCCGACCGCGACACACCCGGGATCAACGCCAACGCCTGCGCGAAACCCATCACCACGCCATCGCTCAACCGCAACCGGTCCTGCGACCGCCGCTGCTGACCGAACCGCTCCGCCAACCCCATCAGCACACCGAACACGATCAACGTCGTGCCCGTGATCCACAGGCTCCGGAACGTCGACCGGATGAAGTCCTGGAACAGGAAACCCAGCACACCGATCGGCAAACTACCGACGATCACGTACCAGGCCAGCCGGTAATCCTGCGTCCGCCGCACCTCGGCGTTCACCAAACCCCGGAACCACACGCCCACCAACCGAACGATGTCCTTCAGGAAGAAGATCACCACCGCCAGCTCGGTACCGATCTGCGTCACCGCCGTGAACGACGCACCAGCATCGTCACCGAAGAACAGCTTCGACACGATCGACAGATGACCGGACGAAGAAATCGGAAGGAACTCAGTGAGCCCCTGGACCACGGCCAACACCATGGCCTGCAACCACGACAACGAAACCCACTCCAGCACGATCGCGGAAACTCTTGTGCGCCCACCGGCCACCGGCCGCCAAGCCCGAAGCCCAAATCTTGCAGCATTCCCACCACCCGCCCTCCCCCACCCCGGGCAACCACATCCCACCAGGTCAGCGAACGGCTGATCACAGCGAGCAACGAACAAACCCGGCACCCACCGGCACCACGACCCGAACTGTGATCCGGAACACCCATAACCAGACCCGCCGCAGCAGCCTCACCGCCCACGACCGCCACAGGCAATACCCTCACCCACCGTGGAACACCGACAACTCGGCCGCAGCGGCCTCCGCGTCTCCCGACTCGCCCTCGGCACCATGACCTGGGGACTCGACACCGACGCCGACGAAGCCGCCGAGCAACTGTCCACCTTCCACGAAGCCGGCGGCACCCTCATCGACACCGCCGACGTCTACCAGGACGGCCGCACCGAAGAAATCCTCGGCGACCTCCTCACCACCCAACTCCCCCGCGACGAGGTCGTCCTCGCCACCAAAGCCGTCGCCCGCCGCAAACCCGGCCCCTTCGGCGGCGGCGCCTCCCGCGGCGCCCTCCTCACCGCCCTCGACGGCTCACTGCGCCGCCTCCGCACCGACCACGTCGACCTCTGGCAACTCCACGCCTGGGACCCCTCCGTCCCCCTCGACGAAACCCTCTCCGCCATCGACACCGCCGTCACCAGCGGCCGCGTCCGCTACGCCGGCATCTCCAACTACGCCGGCTGGCAACTCGCCACCGCCGCCACCTACCAGAACGCCCACCCCACCCGCACCCCCCTCATCGCCACCCAAGCCGAATACTCACTCCTCGAACGCGGCATCGAACGCGAAGTCACCCCCGCCGCCACCCACCACGGCCTCGGCCTCCTCGCCTGGGCACCACTCGGCCGCGGCGTCCTCACCGGCAAATACCGCAACGCCACCCCACCCGACTCCCGCGGCGCCACCAGCCACCTCGCCAGCTACGTCGAACACCACCGCACCGAACGCGCCGCCCGCATCGTCCACGCCGTCCTCACCGCAGCCGAAGGCCTCGGCTCCGCACCCGTCCACGTCGCCCTCGCCTGGGTCCGCGACCGCCCCGGCGTCACCGCCCCCATCCTCGGCGCCCGCACCAACACCCAGCTCAAAACCGCCCTCGCCGCCGAAGACCTCACCCTCCCCCCAGCCATCCGCGCCGCCCTCGACGACATCAGCGCACCCGACCAGAGCTACCCCGAACGCAACCCCGCCCAGCCCTGACACCCCGGGCCAACCACCACCCGACCGACCGAATCAGGGATGCTGGAGCCAGCAACACGCACCGCAACCCGCGGGGCACGCGGCACCAAGGAGGACCCCCGTTGCGTCGGCTGGCCATCATCTGCCTCTCCGCAACCCTGCTCACGGGCTGCGGAATGGACACCACCAGCGACCCCCTCCAGGTCACCGACACCCTCACGGCCGCCACACCCGCCACCGCGCCCCCCGCGACCACCCCACCAGCAGGAACCGTCCACCCCGCACCCCCCGTGCAGCACGCCGCCTACGACCGCGACACCCACACCCTCGTGCTCGCCAGCGGCCCCCAGCTCACCCTGGTGGACACGCGCACCAACACCCCGCGCACCCTCACCCTCCCCAGCGCCCCCGCCACCCTGCGCGCCGAACGCGGCCAACTCACCGCCGCACTCCCCGACGCCAACCTCATCAGCCGCATCGACCTGCGCACCGCCACCGCACGACCCACCCAGGTCCCCGGCAGCCCGGTCGACGCCATCGACCTCGACGGCGACCGAACAGCCGTCATCCTCCGCGACACCGGCACCGTCACCGTCCTCCACAACGGCAACCCCACCGCCACCACCGAAAAATTCCAAGGCCCCGCACAACTGCTGCCCACCCACGGCGGCATCGCGGTCCTCGACCGCCTCACCACCGCCATCACCCCCATCGACCCCGCAACCGGCAGCAAAGGCGCAGGCCTCCGCGCCGGACAAGGCGCCACCAACGCCATCACCGACCGCTACGGCCGCATCCTCACCATCGACACCCGAGGCCAAGAACTCCTCGCCTTCAGCACCGACCCGCTGATCATGAAACAGCGCTACCCCGTGCCCGGCGCCCCCTACGGCCTCGCCTACGACCCCACCCGCGACCTAGCCTGGATCACGCTGACCGCAACCAACGAACTCGTCGGCTACGACATCGCCGGCGGCGAACCCCAGGAACGCCACCGGCTCCCCACCATCAGCCAACCCAACGCAGTCGCAGTCGACCCAGACACCGGAGACGTCTACATCGCCTCCGCCAACGGCGCCGGCTACCAGGTGGTGAGAGCGTGAACGCAGAAGGAACCGACACCGAAACCGACTGGGAATACCAACCGCTGCGCCTCCCACCAGGCGTCACCCGATGGAGCGCAGCGACCCAACTCAGCATCCACGCCGAATTCTCCGGCTGGGAACTCTCCCGCGTGCTCCTCTACGCCGACGGAACCCGCAAGATCTGGCTACGCCGCCGCCGAACCACCCCCGGCGTACCCGGCCTGCTCACCTGACCCGGTCACGGCACCCGCAGCAACCACTCCCGCGTCGCGAACTTCGACTCCACCAACTCGCGCGCCCGCTGCCGCTCGCCCTCCGACACCGGACCATCGGACAACCCGAACCGCCGGCGGAACCCCTCGATCAACCGCTCGATGATCACCTCACGAGCCAACCCCGTCTGCCGCCGCAACGGATCCACCCGCTTCTTCGCGCTCGAGATCCCCTTGTCCGACAACTTCTCCTTCCCCACCCGCAACACCTCACCCATCTTGTCCGCATCGATGCTGTAGGACATCGTCACGTGGTGCAGCACCGCACCCGACACCAACCGCTTCTGCGCCGCACCACCGATCTTCCCGCCATCCGACGCGATGTCGTTCAACGGCTGGTACCACACGTTCAACCCCAACTCCCGCAACACACCCAGCACCCAGTCGTCCAAGAACGCGTACGACTCCGCGAACGTCATCCCCGCCACCAGCGACCCCGGCGCATAAAGCGAATACGTCACCGTGTTCCCCGGCTCCACGAACATCGCCCCACCACCGGTGATCCGCCGCACCACCTCGACCCCATGCCGCTGCGCACCAGCTATGTCCACCTCATTGCGCACCGACTGGAAACTCCCGATGATCACCGCCGGCGCCGCCCACTCCCAGAACCGCAACGTCGGCGCACGCCGCCCCGCCGCCACCTCCTCGGCCAACACCTGGTCCAACGCCATGTGCATCAACGGCGTCTGCGGCCCATCGTGGACCAACCGCCACTCGTGATCAGCCCAATCCGACGCACGCGTCAACGCCCGCCGCACCGCGACCCCGACCGCCTCCGCGTCGAAACCCACCAACCGCGCACCAGCCGGCAACCCGCTCCGGATCCGCGCCGCCAACTCCGCCCCATCGGCATCCGCCGGCGCCCCCGTCAACGCACCGTTGATGTCCTCCAAAGCCTCATCCGGCTCCAAGAAGAAGTCCCCGCTCAACCGCACATCCGCCAGCCGGCCGCCCACAACGTCCAGATCGACCACGACCAGCTTCCCACCGGGAACCTTGTACTCACCGTGCACCGCACACCCCTGCCCTAGACACCGACGAACCGGACAACATCACACGACCACCGTTATTCCACCGCACCCGAAAGGCAGCCCGAGTGACCACCGAACTGCTCACCGGCGCGCTCCTCGCCGACGGCACCGGAACACCCCTGCGCCCCGCCGAAATCCTCATCCAGGACGACCGCATCACCGCCGTCGAACACCCCGGCACCCTCCCCACCGGCACACCCCGACGCGACCTCACCGGACTCGTCCTCGCCCCCGGCTTCATCGACGTCCACTCCCACGCCGACAACGCCCCGCTGCTCACCACCGACGACACCACCAAAATCCTGCAAGGCGTCACCACCGAAATAGTCGGCAACTGCGGCTTCAGCCTCGCACCGCGCAGCCCCCACAACGCCGGCACCCTCGCCACCTTCCTGCAACGTCTCTTCCCACCGCTGGACTTCACCTGGACCGGCTTCCACGACCTCTTCGCCGCCACCGACGCAGCCGGCTACGTCACCAACTACTGCCCCCTCATCGGCCACGGCACCCTCCGCATCGCCGCCCTCGGCATGGCAGACACCACCCCCGACGACAACGCCCTCCGCACCATGCGAACCGCCCTCGAAGAAGGCATGACCGCCGGCGCCTTCGGCCTCTCCAGCGGACTCATCTACCCACCCGCCGTCTTCTCCACCACCCGCGAACTCACCGCCGTCGCCGAAGCACTCGGCGGCACCGGCCTCTACGTCACGCACATGCGCGACGAAGGCGACGCCCTGCTCGAATCCATCGACGAAGCGCTCCACATCGGCGCCACCGCGGGACGCACCCACCTGTCCCACCTCAAAGCCACCAAACCGGACAATTGGGGCAAGATGCGGCCCGCCCTCGACAAGATCGACCAAGCCCGCAACACCGGCCACGACGTAGTCCAGGACGTCTACCCCTACACCGCGTCCTCCACGATGCTCACCGCCGTCCTCCCCACCCCGTACCTCGCCGGCACCGCCGAACAGACCATCGCCCGCCTCCGCAGCAAGACCGGCCGCGACGACCTCGCCGCCACCATCGGCGAACGCACCGCCTGGGACCGCATCCTCATCGCCACCACCGCCAGCCACCGCCACGAAGGCCGCACCATCGCCGAACTCGCCGCGCACCACGGCACCGAACCCGTCGACGCGCTGATCAAGGTCCTCGTCGACGAGCAACTCCGCGCAGCAATGATCAACTTCTCGATGCACGAGGACGACCTCGAACTCGCCATGACCGACCCGCACACCATGATCGGCTCCGACGGCCTGCCACCCGGCACCGGCGGCAAACCGCACCCACGACTGACCGGCACCTTCCCCCGGATCCTCGGCCGCTACACCCGCGAACGCGGCGTCCTCACCCTCCCCGAAGCCATCCGCCGGATGACCTCGCTGCCCGCCCGGTGCTTCCGCATCCCGGACCGCGGCGTGATCGCCCCCGGCAACATCGCCGACCTGGTCGCCTTCGACGCCGACGCGGTCACCGACATCGGTGACTACCAGGACCCGATGCGCCCACCGGCCGGCATCCCCTGGGTCTGCCAGGCCGGGCGAACCGTCGTCGAGAACGGCCAATACATCGGCCCCCGCACCGGAATCCGCCTGACGCCGAAAGCCTGACACCAGGCGTCCCCGACGACGGTGCCCCCGACACCGAACACGGCGACGGGGGCACCCGGAATGCCTCAGACGAGACCGGCCAACAACTCCGCGAACACCGCCGGCCGGCTGAAGTAGCCGACGTGCGAGGCGGCCAGCTCGCGCACCGCGAAGGGGTTGTCCGGCGTCAGCTCATCCGCCTTGCGGATCATGTAGTCCTGGACGGCCGGAGTGATGCTGCGATCCTCGGACAGCCGGACGTAGGTGTGCGGGACGCGCCCGAACCCATCCGCCCGGACCAACGCCGCCGGCTCCAGAACCGAGTAGTTCTCATCCGGATCCATGGAATCCAGCAGCAACCGGAACTGGTGGTCCGTGCCATCGGCCATGATCGCGGCCTTCAACTCGGCGAACAACGCCGGATCGGCATGGGCACCGCGCCAGTTCAGCCGAGCCACCCCGGGATCCGGCACGCCCGGCACGGTGATCCGCGCCGCCAGCGCGTCCAGCAGGTTGTCATCGACCACATCCCACGGCTCGCCGAGCATCGCCGAATCGCTGAGGCAGAGCGCGGACAGGTAGATCACGCGGTCGAGCAATTCCGGCACGGCGTTCGCGACCGCGCTGATCGTCAGACCGCCAAGGCTGTTGCCGACCAGAACGACCGGACCCCGTTCGGCGAGCCGACGCAACGTGCCCACCACGTGCCGCACGTTGTCCTGCAACGTGACACCGCGCAGCGGCGAGGGAGCGGCGGCCAGCGCCGTGACGTCCTGGGGCTGCCGGTAGTAGGCGGCAGGGTGGTCGGCGCGGTCGCCGTGGCCGGGAAGGTCGACGGCGTGCGAACGGTGCCCGAGCAGGGCCAGCTCGTTCTGCAACGGTCCCCAGGCCCTAGCGTTGCTGGAACCGCCGTGAACGAATACGAATGTGGGGCGCGAATCTGCGCGCATGGTGAAAATCCTCGTCATCCTGAGGCGAACGGTGGACGTGGGACCCGGTGCCGGCAACGGCCGGCACCGCGGTCAGAACGCCGACCGCGTGCGGATCGCCTGCCAGTTGTGGATGACGGAACACATGACGATCACCGTAGCAGGCGGCGATGCTCCGGACGCCCGAGCCGCCAGCGGCATAGGACGACCCGAATCCTCGCCCCGTGCAAGAAGAAACCCCTGGCCGTCCATGCAGTTTGGGGTGTGCACGGCAGACGGGATCGTATGATCGAAGATTTAATTTCAATCTACACTGATACCATAGAAGTTAATACTATACGCGTACTCCTCCCGACCGGGCGATTTCCGATCAGCGATCGCGGGTCGCCATGCGATCTCCCAACCCGAGAAGCACCATCAGGCAATAACTTCCGCTTCGAGAGGAGCCGGGCATGACGCTCTCCGACCACTTCGCCGCCCCGCAGCAGCGAACCGCCTCCCCCACCCCGGACTTCGGAGAGCTCCACGTGCCCGCCCAGGACCGAGTCGAATCCACCCCCGCCGCGGATCACGACGACCACGACGAGAGCCACCTGATCCGCGGCTACGACTGACCGGAACCTCTCCCCGCCGCACCGGCCGCTACGCTCTGGAAGCGTGGCAACCGATCTCTCGCTGGCCATCGGCCAGCGCTCGATGGGCAACCCGGACATCGCCTACCCGCTGTGGCCGCCGCTGACCGCCGGCTGCCCCACCACGAGCACCGACGAGATCGCCTACCCGGTCGAAGTCGACTACGACTACGACCGGGTCCCGCCAGGTCTGTTCCAGCACGCGACCGGCACCGGCCTGGACCGCTGGGCGCCGCTGCTGCCACCCCTGACCGCCCCGGGACTGGCCGAAGGCGGCACGCCGCTGGTGGAGATCGCCGACGGCGCATTCGTCAAGGACGAAGCGCGAAACCCCACCTGGAGCCACAAGGACCGGCTGAACCGCTGCACGGTGAGCGCCGCCCTCGGCTCGGGTGCAGACGGGATCGTCGTCGCATCGTCCGGCAACCACGGCGCATCCGCCGCCGCGTACGCCACCCGTGCCGGGCTGAAGTGCGTCGTGCTCACCTCGGCCGAACCCCGCCGGCGGTCACGTCTTTCCTGCGGGCCTACGGCGCGGTCGTGCTGACCGTACCCACGGAAGCGCGTTGGCCGCTGCTGCGCCGGATCGTGGCCGAAACGGGTTTCCACCCGGTCAGCAACGTCACGACGACGCACACCGGACACGCCTTCGGCCCCGAGGGGTACAAGACCATCGCGTACGAGATCTTCACCGAGCTCGGCGTCCCGGCGGCGGTGTTCGCGCCCACCGGGTACGGCGAGCTGCTCTTCGGCGTGTGGAAGGGATTCGCCGAGCTGGCACGCCTCGGCGTGGCGACGACGACGCCCCGGATGTTCGCCTGCGAGCCCGCTGCGGGCGGCCCGCTGGCCCGCTCCCTCGCCGAAGGACGCCGGGCGGCGGAAGTCGAGGTCGCCCAGACCGCCGCCTACGCGATCAGCTCCAAGGTCAGCGGCTACCGACCGGTGGCGTCGATCCGGGCCAGCGGCGGGCGCGCGCTGCTGGTGGACGACGCCGAAATGACGCGGGCGCAACACGATCTGGCCCGCGCGGGCCTGTGGTACGAGATCTCCGCGGCCGCCGGGCTGGCCGGCTTCCGCCAGGTGCGCGACCAGGAGGAGTTCGACGGTCCCGTGGTGTGCATCGCCACCTCCAGCGGGTTCAAGGACATCGGCGTCGGGACGCAGCGCCCCGAACCGGTCGATCCGCACTGGGACGTCGTGCGCCGGCACCTGCAGTCATCCGGTATCGCATGCTGAACCGCGCATCCACAGTGGATCGCCCCGGTCAGCGGCGGAACTCGTAGATCGCGCTGACACCCGCGTCCGCCGGATCATCGGACTCCAGATCCCGCTCCTCGACCAGCTCGAACCCCGCCCGCTCCAGCGCCCGGCGGGACGCCTGGTTGTCCGCCTGCGGCACCGCGACGATCGCCTCGACGTCGTCGTAGAGGCCGAACACCAGCTCCGTGAACGCCGCGATCGCCGACGGGCCGATCCCGAGTCCGCACCGGCTGGGCATCCCGATCAGGTAATCGACGCCGGCCGCCGCCGGAATCCCCACGAGCGCGTCCCACTCCGGTTCGTCCGCCATCCGGTAGCACTGGACCATCCCGACCCGCTCCCCGGCCACGTTGATCACGAAGCAGCGCGCCGGATCCACCCCGTCCACGGACGGGCCGTACTCCTGCTCCACCAGGTCCGCGGTCGGCTCCGCGCCGCGCCACCACTCCCGCACGTGCGGGGCCGACAGCCAGCTCTGCAGCAACCCGAAATCCTGCCGTGACAACGGATCGAAACGCACCGACCCGACCATTTCCACTCCCCGATTCACGAAAACCATTGCGGAGCAAGGCTAGAGACGTCGGCCTCTGCTTCCTAGCGGTTTTTCGGCAGGCGACGGTGAGTGTTGATGCAGTACTTTCTTTCATTCAATACTGAAACAATAGATTTTAATGATATGGAACGTTCGCCGAGTGCTGAACTCCTGGTGGTCGTCCGGAGCATGCCGCAGCATGATCCCCATGACCGACTTCCGCTTCTCCTACAACATCTTCGGGCTGGAAGAGCCCGCGGCCTTCGCCGAGACCTGCCGCCGCGCCGAGCGGTACGGGTACGACACGGTGTTCGCCGCCGACCACCTCGGCATCGCGTCCCCCTTCCCCACCCTCGTCGCCGCCGCGCAGGCCACCGAGCGGCTCCGGGTCGGAACCCTCGTGCTCAACGCGCCGTTCTGGAACCCGGCGTTGCTGGCCCGCGAGATCGCCACCACGGACGTCCTCACCGGCGGGCGCCTCGAAGTCGGCCTCGGCGCCGGCCACATGAAGTGGGAGTTCGACGAGGCGGGCATCGAGTGGGAACCGTTCGGCAGCCGCGCCGAACGACTGCGGGCGACCATCGACGAGCTCTGCCGCCTGTTCGCCGCGGACGGCTACGAGCAGCAGGCGGCCATGCGCGAGAGCTTCGGCATCCCGGTCCTGCGCCCCGTGCAGCGCTCCGGTTTCGGCGGCTACGGGCCACCACTGATCGTCGGAGGAACCGGCGACCGGATCCTGCAGACCGCCGCCGAAACCGCGGACGTCATCGGCATCGCCGGGGCTTTCCAGGTCAAGGGGCAACCGCCGGGAACGCTGCGCATCGGCACGGCGACCGAAGCCGACGAACGGGTCCGCTACACCCGCGAACGCGCCGGAGATCGCGCCGATCGCGTGCAGTGGCACGCCTTGACGCAGGTGGTCGTGATCACCGATGACCGAGCGGCCGCCGCCGAGAAGCTCCTGGAGCGGTACGGCTCGATGATGACCGCCGACGAGCTCCTGGAGACGCCGTTCGCCTTCATCGGCAGCGTCCAGCAGATCGCCGAGCAAGTGCTGCGCAACCGCGAGCGCTACGGCTTCACCTACTACACCGTGCACGGCCCGTACATGGATGCCTTCGCGCCGGTCATCGAGCGGGTCCGCGCGATGACCGGCTGAGCCCCACGCGCGGCGAAGTCCACACCGGGCTTCTCCCCTCCTCGGTGTGCCGTCGTGCGGTTCGGAGCATAATTTCACTCAACACTGAACAAATAGATCTAATCGATATTTTTGATCAGCACACCTGCCCCCTTCGCACTGACACTGAGTGCCGGACTCCCGCTAGCGGATGTCCCGCAGCGCCTCTTCGAAGTGCTTGAGGACGACGCCCGCAGGCGCCGCGGTCCGCACCACGCCCACCACGACGTTCTCCCCCGCCTCGACGGCGGAATCGTCGCGGCCCCACTGCCCCGACATCGCGACCGTCACCTGCTGCAGCGCTTCGCGCAGCAGCGCCTTCGCGTCCAGCGCTCCCCCGCTCTTCAGCCACTGGCGGAGCACGTGGTTGTGCGCGGCGACCACCGCCGAGGCCACCACCGCGGCGCGCAGATCGCCGCCCGGCTCGTCCGCGTAGCGGCCGCGCAGGTAGCGCGCGAACACCCGCTGGTAGCGATCGATGCTGGCGATCTCCTTGTCCCGCAACGCGGAAACCTCTCGGGTCAGCTCGAACCGCTTCAGCGACACCTCCGGCTCCGCCAGGTACATCTCCAGCACCACCTCGGCGGTCCGTCCGAGCACCGCGAGCGGATCGGCCGCCGGGTCGGCGGCCGCCAGCAGCTCGACCACCTCCGCCAGCCGCTCGTCGTGGCCGGGGAAGACGACGTCCTCCTTGGACCGGAAGTACCGGAAGAAGGTGCGCCGGCCGACGCCCGCCGCTTCGGCGATCTGGTCCACAGTGGTCGCTTCGAAGCCCTGCTCGCCGAACAGCTCCATCGCGGCCAGCGCCAGGGAGCTGCGCACCCGCCGGCGGCCGTGCGGGGTGCGGCCGGAACGGGTTCTGGGCGCCGGAGTCGCTGCCTCGAACATGGCCGGAATATAGCACCGCCCGCGATTGCTAGTGGCACTCAGTGCCGTTACGATGGCGGCAGGAACAGGGTCCGCCGGCGCGGACCACGAGGACTACCCGGCCGGGGAGCCGGGGAACTAGGAGGCATCCGGTGGACCCGAGCTTCGGCACCTACCAGCTGGCCGAGGAGCACGAAGCACTGCGCGAGGCGGTGCGTGCCCTGGCCGAGAAGGAGATCGCGCCGTACGCGGCCGAGGTGGACGAGCAGGAGCGGTACCCGCGCGAGGCGCGCGACGCGCTGGTCAAGGCGGGCTTCGCCGCCGTGCACGTACCGGAGGCCTACGACGGGCAGGGCGCCGACTCGGTCGCCACCTGCATCGTGATCGAGGAGGTCGCCCGGGTCTGCGCCTCGTCGTCGCTGATCCCGGCGGTGAACAAGCTCGGCACCATGCCGATCCTGCTCTCCGGCTCCGAGGAGCTCAAGAAGAAGGTGATGCCCTCGATCGCCAACGGTGAGGCGACCGCGTCCTACGCGCTGTCCGAGCGCGAGGCAGGTTCGGACGCCGCGTCGATGAAGACCCGCGCGCGCCTCGACGGCGACCACTGGGTGCTCAACGGCAGCAAGTGCTGGATCACCAACGGCGGCGAGTCCAAGTGGTACACCGTGATGGCGGTGACCGACCCGGACAAGGGCGCCAACGGCATCAGCGCGTTCGTCGTGCACGCCGACGACCCCGGATTCGTGGTGGGCCCCAAGGAGAAGAAGCTCGGCATCAAGGGCTCGCCGACCGTGGAGCTGTACTTCGAGGACTGCACGATCCCGGCCGACCGGATCATCGGCGAGCCCGGCACCGGCTTCAAGACCGCGCTGCGCACGCTGGACCACACCCGGCCCACGATCGGCGCCCAGGCCGTCGGCATCGCGCAGGGCGCGCTGGACCAGGCGCTGACCTACGTCAAGGAGCGCAAGCAGTTCGGCAAGGCGATCTCCGACTTCCAGGGCGTCCAGTTCATGCTGGCCGACATGGCGATGAAGGTCGAGGCCGCGCGCCACATGGTCTACGTCGCCGCGGCCCGCGCCGAGCGCGGCGAGGCGAACCTCGGCTTCATCTCCGCCGCCGCGAAGTGCTTCGCCTCCGACGTCGCCATGGAGGTCACCACCGACGCGGTCCAGCTCTTCGGCGGCGCCGGCTACACCCGGGACTTCCCGGTGGAGCGGATGATGCGCGACGCCAAGATCACCCAGATCTACGAGGGCACCAACCAGATCCAGCGCATGGTGATGGCCCGCTCCCTGCTCAAGGGCTGAACCACCGGGTTGGGGGCCGCGGGCCGGCCCCCAACCCTCCTGCCCAGCGAGAACTCCGCCGAGATGACTGCGACGCGGCCACCCACCAGACTTGAAGGTGGGGCCGCGCCGCCAGCGGGGTCGACGCAGGACAGGAGGCACGTCATGCACGTCGTTCGTGATTTCTTCGCCTTCATCGGCCGGCTGGGCATCGGGATCATCCTGATCGCGCACGGATGGCAGAAGGTCGTCGACTACGGGCTGGGCGCGGTCGCGCAGAGCTTCGCCGGCATGCAGATCCCGTTCCCGCACGTGTCGGCCTGGTACGCGGCCCTGGTCGAACTGATCGGTGGCGTGTTCCTGATCCTCGGGCTGCTGCTGCCGCTGGTGGGCGTCCTGGTCGCCATCGACATGGCCGGCGCGGTGCTGTTCGTGCACCTGCCCCACGGCCTGTTCTCCCCCATGGGCTTCGAACTGCCGCTGGCCATCGGCGTCGCCGCGCTCGCACTGGGCTTCAACGGCGGCAACTGGTCGATCGACCACGGCCTCTTCCGCCGCCGTCGCACTCCCACCGAACCCGCGCCGACGACCTGAGGACTACTCGGCGTCCGTACCGGACCGCTGCTCCCGGGCGGCGAGGAAATTGCCCGCTTCGGCGTACAGGCTGGTCAGCAGCCAGGTACCGACGCCGATGTCGTCGCCGATGCCCAGCAGCGGCAGGAAATCCGGGATGAAGTCGATCGGCGACACCACGTACACCGCGGCCAGCAGCCAGAGCGCGAGCTGGTAGCGCGGCAGCACCGGATTCCGGCCCCGCGCGGTGGAGGCGATCATCGACGGAACCGCGCGGGCCCGCCGCAGCGGGCTGCCCACCGGCGCCACCCGGTGCGCGCGGACCGCCGCCCGCAGCGGGAGCCGGCGGCGAGCCGCCGCGACCGCTCCGGCGACGAGCATCCCGAGGCCCGCGGCGATCAGGCCCACCGGCAGCAACCAGCCACCCGTCATGTCGCCGCCGCTGACGATCGCCACGACCACCCCGGCCACCAGCAACAGCCCGCCGATCACGATCATCGCAGCGCCTCCCCCGTCCACGTCGGTGTGATCAGGTTGCCATGGGACGAGCGGTCGCGAGGCGGCGGCCGGGTTTTCATGGCACGGTCGGCGCAGGTGGGACCGAGAACTGGGGAGCGTCGTGGTCGAGCAGGCCGATTCCAGCGTGCGCGGCAGTTCGCTGGCCCGGGCCAGCGCGGCGATGGCGGTGGCGACCACCGTCAGCCGGGTCAGCGGCCTGCTGGCGAAGGTGCTGCTCGTGGCCGTTCTCGGGCTCGGCATGGTCAACGACTCCTACACGGTCGCGAACACCCTCCCGACCGTGGTCAACGAGCTGCTGCTCGGCGGGGTGCTCACGAGCATCGCGGTGCCGCTGCTGGTGCGGGCGCAGCAGGAGGGCGCCCGGCAGGGCGAGGCCTACGCGCAGTGGATGATCACCATGGGTGGGGTGCTGCTGATCGCGGCCACCACCGCCGCGGTGGCCGCCGCGCCGCTGCTCACCGAGCTCTACCTCGGCCCCGACACCCGGGCCAACGCCGCGCTGACCACGGCGTTCGCCTACCTGCTGCTGCCCGGCATCGTCTGCTACGGGATGTCCGCGCTGCTGCAGGCGATCCTCAACGTGCGCGGCGTGTTCGGCACCCCGGCCTGGGCCCCGGTGCTCAACAACGTCGTCGTGATCACCACAGTCGTGGTGTACGCGCTGGTGCCCGGCGAGATCTCGGCGCACCCGGTGCGCATGGGCGAGCCGAAGCTGCTGATCCTGGGCATCGGCACGGCGCTGGGCATCGGCGCCCAGGCGGCGATCATGGCCGTTTCGCTGCGCCGCAGCGGTTTCCGGTTCCGCTGGCGGTGGGGCTGGGACCGCAGGCTGTCCGAGTTCGGCGGGCTCGCCGGCTGGGTCGTGCTCTACACGCTGATCAGCCAGGCCGGCATGGTGGTGATCACCCGCGTCACCGGGCAGGGCACCACCGGCAGCGTCGCGACCTTCAACTACGCCTGGCTGCTGTCGCAGGTCCCCTACGGCGTGCTCGGCGTCTCGCTGCTCACCGCGCTGATGCCCCGGATCAGCCGCGCCGCAGCGGCCGAGGACACCGCGGAGTTCGTCGCCGACGTGTCGTTGGGCAGCCGGCTGAGCGCCGTGCTGCTGATGCCGATCAGCGCGCTGCTGGCGGTCGCCGGCGGCGCGATCGGCGTGGCGTTCTTCTCGCTGGGCGCCAGCGACGTCGCGGCGGCGGACCGGCTCGGCTGGGCGCTGGCGGCCGCCGCGCTGGGCGTGGTCCCGTTCGCGATCACAATGCTGCAGCTGCGCGCGTTCTACGCGATGAAGGACGCGCGCAGGCCCACCTGGATCAACGTGATCATGGTTCTGGTCCGCAGCGTGCTGTGCTACGTCGCGCTCGCCGTGCTGGATCCGCGCGATCTCGTCGTCGGCGTCACCGGCGCGATGTCGGTGAGCTTCGTGATCGGCGCGATCGCCGGCCAGATCTGGTTGCACCGCAGGGTCGGCCCGGTCCAGACCCGCCGGACCCTCGCCGGGATCGGGCGCGCGATCGCCGCCGCCCTGCTCGGTTGCGCCTGCGGGCTCGCCGCCCTCACCGGGCTGCGCAGCGCGTTCGGCCCGTTCGGGCCGGTCGCCGATGCCTGGTTCGCGCTGGTGGTGCACACGGTGGTGGTGCTGGCGGTCAGCTTCGGCGCGCTGGCGCTCTTCCGCGCCCCGGAGCTGCGACCCGCGGTCGACCGGCTGGCCCGGATCTTCCGCCGTTGACGGTCACTTGCGGTTGCGGACGTGCGGCCGGGTTCGTTCGGCGCGAAGCGCGCGCAGCTCCGGAGGATCGGGCAGCGGCTCCAAGGGTTCGCCGATCGCCCATTCCAGCAGCAGATCGGCCAGCTTCGGATTGCGCGCCAGCACCGGTCCGTGCAGGTAGGTGCACACGACGTGCCCGCGGACCGCGCCTTCGGCATCGTCGTGACCGTTGCCGATTCCGCGCGTCACGCGGCCCAGCGGCTGGGAGCCGGGGCCGACCCGGGTGCGGCCGAGGTGGTTCTCGAACCCGGTGAGCATCCCGACGCCGCCCAGGGTGGACTGCGTGGTCACCTCGCCGATCGCGCGCCCGCTGCCCGGCTCGGTGGCCGCGTCGACCACGCCCAGGCCGGCGTGCTGCACGCCGTCGCCGGTGACGAAGCTCGTCCCGAGCACCTGCAGGCCGCCGCAGATGCCCAGCACCGGCGAGCCGCGTTCCACCGCGCGCCGCAGCCCGGGACCGCGGTGCAGGAACCGGACCGCGGCCACCTGCGCGACGTCCTCCCCGCCGCCGATCAGGTACAGGTCGCAGGACTCCGGCACCGAGGCGGAATCGGAGAGCACCGTCACCGTCTCGCTGTCGATGTTGCGCCACTTCAGCCGCTGCGCCAGCACCAGCACGTTGCCCCGGTCGCCGTACGTGCCCAGCAGGTCGGGCAGCACCAGCGCGAGCCGGACGCGGTCGCGCATCATCGCCGGCTCCTGGTCACGAGGTCGCGGAAGGCGGTGTAGTTGGCTATCACGTCCGGCACGCCGGTGGCCGACCCGGCCAGCGCCTCGTCCACATCGGACGACACGGCGCAGGGCACCTCGGCATAGCGCAGCCGCACCGCCAGATCCAGGGCCCGGTCCCCCGCCACCCGGACCGGCCGGTCGCGCAGCACCTCGAAATCCACGTCCCACAGCCAGGAAACGTCGTAGCCGTCGGCCTCCCGGCTGTTGACCACCAGCACCAGCGGTTCGTCGCCGCCGTCGACGAGGTCGAGCATCTCCAGCCAGCTGGCCGGATTCTTCGCCAGCAGCAACCGGGTGTCCCGCCCGGCGAGCCGGACCGTCTGGTACCGGCCGGCGGCCTCCGAGATCCGTGCGATCCGTGCCAGCGACGCGTCCTCGTCGCAGCCCAGGTGCAGCGCCGCGGCCAGCGCGAACGTCGCGTTGACCCGGTTGACGTGGCCCGGCAGCGACAGCGCGAGCTCGTGGTGGGAGCCGTCGGCGGACACCGCGCCGGTTCCGGTGACCGTCCAGTCCGCGGCGGGACGCGCCAGGCCGCAGGCGCAGCGCCAGTCCCGGTCGGTGTCGCCGATGAACGCGCCGCAGTTCGGGCAGTTCAGCGCGTCGTCCTTCCAGCGCACGCCACCGGAGATCCAGGTGACCGCGGGATGACCGGCGGCGGCGAAGACGATGTTCGGGTCGTCCCGGTTCGCGATCACCTGCGCGCCCGGCGCCTGCGCCAGGGCGCGCCGCAGGCTCGCGGCGACGGTGCGGATCTCGCCGACCCTGTCGAGCTGGTCCCGGCTGAGGTTGAGCAGCAGGATCACGGCCGGCTCGAACTGCTCGGTCACCTGCGCCAGGTGCAGCTCGTCGACCTCCAGCGCGGCGAACGGGGCGCCCGGCCTGGTCATCAGCGCGGCGACGTGTCCGTCGAGCATGTTCGCGCCGGTGCCGTTGCTGACGGCGGGAGCCTGCGAGCGCAACGCCTCGGCCACCATCTGCGTGGTCGTCGTCTTGCCGTTCGTCCCGGTGACCATCACGACACGCCGCCCGGTTGCCAGCCTGCGCAGGGCACTCGGTTGTACGCTCAGCGCGAGTCGGCCACCGATCATCCCGCCGCTGCCCATGCCGAGCCGCCGCGACATCGACGCCGCCAGCCGCCCGAGATCGACGGCGATGGCGGTGCGCAGGTCTTGGCGCTGCGCCCTGCGCATCGGCGGTGCCGGGACGACCCGCCAGCTCTGATCGGTCGGCCGGTCTGCGGTCGGGGCGCGCTCCGCCGCCTCCCTCGAGTCCCGCGTGGTGTCGGTCATGCGTCCCTCCCCCCTCGGCGCCCGCACACGCGCGACACGCCTAGGTCAGCTCCGGAAGACGCGTCACCACCAATGGGCCGCACTCGGGCGCGCCGTCCGTCGCTTCTTCGCCAGTGTGGCGCGCGTTCGGCGAAACAGCGCGACGATCAGCAGCAGGGCACCGGCGACGATCGTCGCCGGGCCGACCCAGCCGCCCAGGGCGGTCACCTCCACCAGCGCGGCGTAATGACCTGCGTCCATCTTGCTCTCCCGCTTTCCCGCGGTACGTGTCCTTTTCCCGCACCGAGCGCGCGGCCGGGCTTGATCACGAGAATGATCGGGGCAACGGGCGATGCGACCGGTCCCAACATGCCGATGGATCACCCTGCCGGGCAGCATTCATCCCGGGTGATGATCGGAAGACACGGAACGTACAAGGCGAATGACGGGGCACGCGTTCGAACCGCGCGCCGAATTCGCCTCGGGCACGCGGAATTCGAGATGCCCGCGACGATCGGACGATGTGGACACTTCGCCCGATCGGGTTAGAAAACTCGACACGTTCGGCGATCAACGGAACGGTCATTAGGCTCGGGAAGCACTCCGACGGTCCCGCTCGAAGGGAGCCCGCCGTGACCGAAGCCCTGGTGCTGATCCTGATGTCCGGCCTCGCCCTCGGTGGCGTCAGCTGGACCGCGTGGGACATCCGCAGCGACCTGCGCCGCCGCAAGCTGAAATGAGCCCGTTCCCCGCGCCTCGACCGGAAATGCAAGGGACCCCGCCGGAGAGAGGCAGGCGGGGTCCCTTGCGGTCGCCCGGTCACGCGGACCGGACGGGTCACTTCACGGTCAGCTGCTGACCCGGGAAGATCAGGTTGGCGTCGCTGACGACGCCGTGGTTCTTCTCGAAGATCGACTGCCAGCTGACGTCGAACTCGGCACCGATCGAGCTCAGCGTGTCGCCGGCCTGCACGGTGTAGGCGCCCTCGACCTGGACGGTCTTCTTGACCTCGGTCTTCTTGGTCTCGGTCTTGACCTTGGGCTTGGTCTCCGTCTTCGGAGTGGTCTTCTTCGTGGTGGTCGAAGAGACGCTCTGGTTCTGCAGGCCGCCACTGGCCGTCAGACCCGCCTTCTTCGAGCACACCGGCCAGGCGCCCGGGCCCTGCTTCTGCAGCACGCGCTCGGCGACCGCGATCTGCTGCTCGCGGCTGGCCTGCGAGGCGTTCGAGGCGTAGCTGGTGCCACCGTAGGCGGCCCAGGTGGACTGGTTGAACTGCAGGCCGCCGTAGTAGCCGTTGCCGGTGTTGATCGACCAGTTGCCGCCGCTCTCGCACTTCGCGACGGCGTCCCAGGTGGACTGCGACGCGGCGTTGGCCGGCAGGGCCAAGGCGAACGGGGCGGCGACGACCGCGCCGGCGAGGGCGACCCGCGCGACGTTGCGGCCGGTGGTGGACTTGCGGTGCTTGCCTCGGGAGCTAGCCATGTTCTTCGTCTCCAGCGACGCCTGCGCTGACGCCGGGGGCGGCGATCGACGCGGCCGAGACTGCTCGGCCGGACGCCGGGCTCGCCGTCGTCGTCAGGCCCCTGCCCTGGTGCACGTGTCGGGGGTCGGAAGGCCCGCTGGGCAGGGTTCGGCGAAGCGGACTTCCGGTCTTGCTCGTCGGCTCGGGGGCGCCGACGAGGGGCCACGCTACGTAGCCGGAAACCGAGGACCAAACCATCCGCGAGTGGCCATCGTCATAGAAACATCGACAAGATCGCCGCGATTGCGGGGTTTTTCCAGCTCATTTCTTGATCGACGATGAGCCTGCCGCCGGAAATCCCATCACCCACGGTGAGACATGAGCCACGACTCACCCTATTGAGTGCTCACAGCGCGTCCCCGACCGCATTCGATCAGTTCACGTGGACACACCGAAAAGATCGAGCGGAGGCACTTCGTCTCGTCCGAAGAGCCCGAATTGCCCGGCACAACATCCCTTGCCTCGTAGGCTGATCCCACACGTGATGGACAGGAGGCCGAGGTGGCTGAGACGTCGGTGGCCGAGGTGATGGCCGAGCTGGCCGCGCTCGAGGACCCGAAGGCGCGCAAGGTGAACGAGAAGCACGGTGACGATCACGGCGTGAACCTCGGCAAGCTCCGTGCGCTCGCGAAACGGCTGAAAACGCAGCAGGAACTCGCGCGCCAACTCTGGGAGACGGACGACACCGCCGCGAAGCTGCTGGCGACCCTGATCTGCCGCCCGAAGGCGTTCGAGCGTGACGAGCTGGACGCCATGTTGCGTGCCGCGCGCACCCCCAAAGCGCACGACTGGCTCGTGAACTACGTGGTGAAGAAGAGCCCGCACGCCGAAGAGCTGCGCCTGGCCTGGTCCGCCGATCCGGATCCGGTGATCGCGAGCGCCGGCTGGGCACTGACCACCGAACGCGTGGCGAAGAAGCCCGAGGGCCTCGACCTCGCGGAGCTGCTCGACGTCATCGAGGCGGATATGAAAGGCGCCCCGGACCGCCTGCAGTGGGCGATGAACAGCTGCCTGGCCCAGATCGGGATCAGCCACGCCAAGCACCGCGACCGGGCACTCGACATCGGTGAGCGCCTGGAGGTACTCAAGGACTACCCGACCCCACCGAACTGCACGTCACCGTTCGCGCCCATCTGGATCACCGAGATGGTGCGCCGGCAGCAGGACGAGTAGGAAGGCCTCGCGCCCACACTCGTGCCGCACAGCCCCGGATCAAACCTCTAGCCTGTGGCGAATGGGGCTTGTCGGATCCCTCGCGACACGGCTGGTCGTACTTCGGGGCAACTCGGGCAGCGGTAAGAGTTCGGTGGCGCTCGCGGCGCGCGCACGACTTGGCCGTACGTGCGCACTCATCCCGCAGGACCTGATGCGGCGGACCGTGCTCAAGGAACGCGACGTGCCGAACGGCTTCAACATCGGCCTGATCAGCACTGTCGCTCGATACGCCCTCGACAGCGGTTACCACGTGATCATCGAAGGAATCCTCAGCTCCGAGAGGTACTCCTCGATGCTGACCCGTCTCGCAGCCGACCACCGCGGCGGCACCAGGTTCTACTACCTCGATGTCTCCTTCGCCGAAACCGTGCGCCGGCACTCAACACGCCCGCAGGCTGCGGAGTTCGGCCCGGGCGACATGCGCGACTGGTACCGCCACCGCGACCTCCTCCACTTGCCCGGAGAACAGGTCATCCCGGAAACCTCCGGGCTGGAGGACACCACAAACCGCATCCTCACGGAGGGATTCGGCCTCTAGCCGCCTTCCGAAGCCCAGACATCTCCGCGGGACGAGATACAATTTCATTCACCACTGAAATTATAGATAATACAAACCTACGATGGGCGCCTTCTGCCGATGTCAGGAGGAGGCGCCCATCGACTCGGGGCTACTCGTCCGGCGGGGTCACTCCGTGCGGAGGCCCGTCGGGTGGGCGGCTCGGCCGAGCGCCGGGAGGGTCAAGGCCGTTACGACCAGGACCGCCGCTGCCGCGAACGCGAAGAGGCCGAGCATGCCGGGCAGGTCGAAGACGATCCCTCCCCTCCCGCTGTTCGTGGCCGCCGCCGTCAGCGTGCCGAGCAGCATGCCGACCACCGTCGCCAGCGCCGTTGCGACGAGCATCGGGACCGCGTTCTGCAGGAGTTGCGACCGCCGCAGGGTTCGCCTCGGGACGCCCACCGCCCCGAGCACGGCCAGCGGCCTGCGTCGTTCCTGGATCTGCTCGGCCGCCGAGACGAACAGGCTGCACCCGATGAGCGCGAAGGTGAGCAGCGCGCCCGCCAGCAGCGCGGCGCGGATCGCGACCAGGGTCGACTCCTCGCTCGAGGTCGCGTCCCCTCCGCTTGCCGTCGTGAACCAGGAGCTGTACTCGGCGAGGTGCGCCGCGGCGATGTTGCGGACGCGCTCGCCCAAGTCGTTCGGGGCCGCCGGGTCGAGGCGGATGTCGACCTGCAGGTGCTGGACTTCCGCCGGAATGCCGGCGGCTGCGGCCGGGGTCAGCACCATCGCGATGTCGTAGTCACCGAACTCGACCGGCGCGGACGCCGGCCGCACCGACTCCGGCACGTTCCAGGCCGGTGGTGGCGTGTTCGAGCGGAACTCCCGTCCGTACGACGATTCCGCCAGTTCGACGCGCTCGGCGGGCCGTAGCGGGCTGTGGCCGGGCGGCGCGAACGCGTCGCCGTCCCGGCAGTCCGGCACCGTGAGCAGCCGGGCGATCTGCGCGCAGTCGGCGATGAGCAACGGGGCAGTCGACCGGTCCTGCTCCGTGACCAGGGCAATCGTCGCGACCCGCACGTCGTCGATGCCGGGCAGCGATCGCACTTCCTGCTCGATCCGCCCGATCTCGGCGGGATCGGCCGGTCGTTCGCCGGTGATCCGTCCCTCGGCCGACGCCGGTTGCACCGCTTCGCGCGGAGTGCTGTGGTTCGCGCGTTCGGCTTCGACCGAGGCCACCAGCGTCTGCAGGGCGATCACGCCCGCGACCACGACTGCGATCGCACTGACCGACCGCGCGGCGGGACCGCTGGCCAGCTGCAGCCGTCCGATCGCCAGCTGCCACGCCGTCGAGCCGCCGCGCAGGCGTCCGACCGCGCGCTCGACGCACCACGGCAGCAGCACCGGGATCCCGACCAGCACGAGCACCACGGAGACGACGAACAGCGGCAGGTCGTCCACGCTGTCGAAACCCACGGTGACGGTCAGCAGTCCCAGCAGGCCCAGTCCGAGCGGCACCAGGCGCCAGCCCAGGCGACGCCGCCGCGACACCGTCCGGCGGGTCACGTCCAGCGGGTCGGCGATGGTCTGCGCCAGCGAACCGATCGTGACGACGACCGCGACGGCCGGGATGCCGACCGTCACGAGCACGGCGAGCCACCACACCGGGGTGATGTCGAAGTCGAAGACGGCGGTCCGCACGACGGTCACCCCACTGGCCAACGTCCTCCCGAGGAAGAACAGCGCCCAGCCCAGCACGACGCCCAGCAGCGCGCCCGCCAGCGCTTCACCCGCCGCCATCCGGCGGATCTGCTCGCCGCCGGCACCGACCAGCCGCATCGCCGACAGCCGGCGCTGCCTCGCGGTCTCGGCCAATCGCGTGGTGGCCGCCACGTACACCACGATCGGCACCAGCAGCGCGGCCAGGCCGAGGGCGAGCATGAGCCACTCGTCCGTGGAGAACGTCGTGCGACTGTGCCCCGGAGCCTCCCCGAAGTGGTCCATCACCCCGCTGACGTTGCTGCTCTGCGGCGAAAGCGCGTCGGTTCCGGCGTAGAAGAAGAGCTCGTTGGGGTCGACCAGGCCCTCGTCGGCGATGACGCCGACCACGTTGGGGAACCTTGGCTGAAGCAGCTCGCCGTCCGGCCCGGAGAGGATCTGCTGCAGCGCGGGCGAGACCACGAACTCTCCCGGGCTCGGGTTCTGGTGCAGCCCGGGAGCAACCGGCCCGTCGGGACGCTGGTTCTGCACCCACATCCCCTGGACCCACTCATTCCGGAACTGCGTCGCGGTTTCCGCCACCAGCACCGATGCGACGTCCCCGGCGACGGCGCCGACACCCAACCTCTCGTCGAACCGGGCGTCGCGGGAGGAGGCGACGTTCGGGATCGATGCCGCCGCCAGCAGCAGCGCCACGCCGAGCCCGACACCCGCGGCGGTGACCACCAGCCGACCCCACGCCCGCCGGCCGGTCACCGCCAGGCGGAGCCCGAAGGACAGGTCCCGCATCCAGTCCTGCGCAGTCGTCATCGGGCCACTCCGGTGAGCTGGGTGCTGCCGTCGCGGAGCACGACCTCCCGGTCCGCGTAGGCGGCGACGCGCGGTTCGTGGGTCACCAGCACCACCGCCGCGCGGGCACCCCGCGCGGCGCGCGTCAGCAGCTTCATCACCTGCTCGCCGCCGGCGGAGTCCAGCGCGCCGGTCGGCTCGTCGGCGAAGATCACCTTGGGTTCGGCGACCAGCGCCCTGGCCAGCGCCGCGCGCTGGCCCTGCCCGCCGGAGATGTCGCCGGGCCGCGACCGGGCCACGTCGGCGATCCCCAGCTCTTCCAGCCACAACGCGGCCTTGGACTCCGCTTCGCGGCGCGCCACCCCGGACAGCCGCAGCGGCAGCGCCACGTTCTCCCGCACCGTCAGCTCCGGCACCAGCTGCCCGAACTGGAAGACGAAGCCGAACTCCTCGCGGCGCAGGGCGCTCCGCCGCTCGTCGGACAGCGTCGTCAGCTCCGTGCCGCGGTAGCTGATCCGACCCGACTCCGGCAGGCGGATGCCGGCCAGGCAGTGCAGCAGGGTCGACTTCCCGGACCCGGACGCGCCCATCACCGCGACGATCTCCCCCTCCGAGACGGACAGGGACACGCCGCGCAGCGCCGGCGTCGGGCCGAAGGACAGGTGCAGGTCCGTGCCGCGCAGCAGCGGTTCGGCTGCGGGCGCCTGGGTCACCGCTGGTTCGGTCACTGGGAAACCTCCTGGGCGAGTGGTTCGAGGCGGGACACGGCGAGTTCGAGCCACCGCAGGTCCGCCTCCAGGTGGAAGAGGGCGTAGTCGTGCACCAACTGCTCGCCGGGTTCGGCTTCGGTCTTGCGGCGGGTCAGTTCGCGCATGCGGGCCAGGTGGGCGCCGCGCTGGCGGTCGAGCACCTCCGTCGCGTCGCGACCGGAGCGGACGGCGAGGACGACCTTGGCGTAGAGCGTGTTGTGGAGTTCTGCCACGGGCTTCTCCGGGGTGGACAGCCACTCCTCGATCCGGTGCCGGCCGGCCTCGGTGATCGAGTAGCGCTTGCGGTCCGGTCCCCCGCCGGACTCGACTCCGTCCACTTCGACCAGTTCGTCCCGCAGCAGCCGGGACAGCGTCGAGTAGACCTGCCCGTAGGCCAGCGACTTGGCGTGCCCGAAGCTCTCGTCGTAGGCGCGCTTCAAGTCGTATCCGTAGCTGGGGCCACCTTCCAGCAGCCCCAGCAAGGTGAGACTGATCGACATGCCGGCAACTATACACGCGATGTATATAGCGAGTGTATAGATGCCCGAATCAAGCGATTCCGCTGGTCAGGCGCGTTCGCGTTGCGGCACCACCGTGTACCGGGGATCCCGGACCGACGCACGACCGGCCTCGAAGACCGCGTACCGCGTCGCGGCGGCCGCCGCGGTCAGGCCCAGCCCCGAGGCGATCGCGGCCGCCCGGCTGCGCCCGGCGAACAGCGCCGCTCCCGCACCGAAGGCGGTCAGCGCCCGGGCAGCACGCCACACCGCGCCCGCGCGCCCCTGCCGGTAGACCTCGCCGACCAGCCCGATCCGCCGGTGCATGCGCTGTGCGGCGGCGAACTCCAGCGCCGCCCCGGCCACCGCCATCCGCCGCGCCGGGCCGGACTCGCCCGGCGCGGTGAGCATGCCGATCGCACCCGCGCTCGACACAGCGCTCCCGGCGAACAAGAACGGCAGCTCGCGGTACGCCTCGTGCCAGCCCGGGACCGCCGTGTCGGCCAGCAGCACCGCGGTGTAGGTCGTCATCGCGGGCGCGATCACCCCGGCCGTGGTGGCCGCCGCGCGGCCCAGAACCGGGAGCCGCCCGGTGAGTTCGCTGGCCACGGCCGCACTGGACAACGCCGAGAACGGCGCCAGGATCCAGGACCCGACGCTCAGCGGCGAGGTCGGCTTCAACACCCGGAGCATGTTCAGGAACCGCGCCGGGCGCCCGAGGTCGTGGATCAGCGCCCCGACGCTGGCCGTCGCGCCGACCGCCGCGGCCAGCCTGCCGGAGCGCGCCAGCTGCCGGTACCCGGTGAAGTCCGCGCACAGCGCCATCGCCGACGACGCCCCCGCCAGCCCGCCGAGGTAGAGGTATGCGGGAACGTCCGGCACCTTCCACACCGGCTGCTTGAGCACCGGGCGCCCGTAGTAGGACCGGAACTCCGCCTCCGGCACCATCAGCCGGTCGCCGCGCTTCACCGCCTGCCCCCGAGGAAGCATCCGGCGATCACCGCCGCCGCGGTCAGCGCCGCGCCCGCCGCGTGCCGCCACATCGACGGCAGGTCCCGCGTCGTCACCACCGGGTCCGGTGGCAGCCCGTACACCTCCGGCTCGTCCAGCAGCAGGAAGAACGCGCCGTCGCCGCCGACCCCGTCGGTCGGGTCGTGCCCGTAGAGCCTGGCCTCGGCGATGCCCTGGGCGTGCAGTTCTTCGACGCGCAGTTGCGCGCGGTCGCGGAGTTCGTCGAGCGGGCCGTACTGGATGGACTCCGTCGGGCACGCCGTCGCGCAGGCGGGCATCAGCCCGGCGCCCAGCCGGTCCTGGCACAACGTGCACTTGGCCGCGCCGCCGGTGTCCGGCCGCACGTCGATCACCCCGTACGGGCAGGCGGGCACGCAGTAACCGCAGCCGTTGCACACGTCGTCCTGCACCAGGACCGTGCCGTACTCGGTGCGGATCAGCGCGCCCGTCGGGCAGACGTCGAGGCATGCCGCGTGGGTGCAGTGCTTGCAGACGTCCGAGGACATCAGCCAGCGGACCTGGTCCTCGCCCATGCCCGGCATGCCCAGGTCCACAGTGGACCCGTGTTGTTCGACGAAGGCCACGTGCCGCCACGTCGTCGCGCCGAGCGCGCCGGTGTTGTCGTAGGACATCCCGGTGAGGTCGAGGCCGTCCTCGGGCAGCAGGTTCCACTCCTTACAGGCGACCTCGCACGCCTTGCACCCGATGCACACGCTGGTGTCGGTGAAGAACCCGACGCGGTCGGGGTGGCCCGACGGGTAGCCCGCCTCCCCCGCCGGGTCCGCCAGCGGTCCGCTCAACCGGTTCGATTCCACGCGCTCACTCGCCTCCTCGCCTCGGGCTGTCGGCGTGCTCCGTGCCGGTGCGCTCGGTGATCCCGGCGCGCCTGCGGTACTCCTCGACGTAGCGGACCAGCGCCGCGCCGCGCGGGCGGCGGCCCGGCCGGATGTCGCAGGCACCGGCCTTGGTCTCCATGATGTGCACGTTCGGGTCCAGCGCCACGTTGATCAGCTCGTTCGCCGCGTCGCCGGTCGTCAGGCCGTTCGGCCCCCAGTGCCACGGGATGCCGATCTGGTGGATGGTGCGCTCGCCGTGGCGCAGCGGCCGCATCCGGGCGGTCACCAGGACGCGGCCTTCGATGGCGCTGCGGGCGGTGACCACGGTCGCCCAGCCCAGGTGCCGCAGCCCGCGCTCGGCCGCCAGCGCCGGGGAGACCTCCAGGAACATCGCCGGCGCCAGCTCGGACAGGTGCGCCAGCCACCGGCTCATGCCGCCCGCGGTGTGGTGCTCGGTGAGCCGGAACGTGGTGAACACGTACGGGAACACCTCGCTGCCGGGTTCGGCGCCGCTGGGCTGGTAGCGGTTCTCCGGCCGCGAGAACACCTGCCGCGCCGGATTCCGCTGCTGGGCGGCGTGGATCCGGTTCTCCAGCGGCGATTCCTGCGGCTCGTAGTGCGCCGGCAGCGGGCCGTCGACCAGCCCGGCCGGGACGTAGAGCCAGCCACGCCCGTCGCTCTGCATGATGAACGGTTCGGTGCCCGCGATGCCCTCGGGCCCGGTGGCGTCCGGGTCGGGCAGGTAGTCCGGCCGCTTGGCCCGGTCGAAGTCCGGGATGTCGTGGCCGGTCCACTCGCCGCGCTCGTCGTCCCACCAGACGTAGGCCTTCCGGTCGCTCCACGGCCGGCCGTCCGGATCGGCCGATGCCCGGTTGTAGAGCAGCCGCCGGTTCGCCGGCCAGGCCCAGCCCCACTCCGGCGCGACCCACGACTGATCGCGGCCCGGGCGACGCCGCGCGGACTGGTTGATCCCGTCGGCGAAGACGCCGCAGTAGATCCAGCAACCGCAGCGGGTGGACCCGTCCGGGCGCAGCTGGGTGTAGGACGACAGCGGGTCGCCGGCGGCGTCGAAGCCGTTGATCTCCTGCAGCACGGCCGCCGCGCTCGGCTCGCGGATGTCGCCCTCGACCGGGTAGTCCCAGGTCAGCTCCAGCAGTGCCCGGTCCCGCTCGGCGCCGGGTTCGAGCTTCTCCCGGATCCGCCGCCCCAGGTGGTAGAAGAACCACAGGTCGCTGCGCTGATCCGCTTGCGGTTCAACGGCTTTGTGGTGCCACTGCAGCAGCCGCTGGGTGTTGGTAAAGGTGCCGTCCTTCTCGGTGTGCGCCGCGGCGGGCAGGAAGAACACCTCGGTGCCGATGTCCTCGGTGCGCATCTCGCCGGTCTCGATCTCCGGGCCGTCCAGCCAGAAGGTGGCCGTCTCGATCAGGTTGAGGTCGCGCACCACGAGCCAGTCCAGGTTCGCCAGGCCCATCCGCTGCTGGCGGGCGTTCGCCGTGCCCACCGCCGGGTTCTCGCCGACGACGAAGTAGCCCTTGCAGCGCCCCTCGATCTGGTCGATCGCGGTCTGGAAGGTGCCGTGGTCGCCGGTCAGCCGCGGCAGCCGGTCGAAGCAGAAGTCGTTGTCGGCCGTGGCGTGCTCGCCCCACCACGCCTTGAGCAGGCTGACCAGGTAGGACCGCATGTTGCCCCAGTAGCCGCGCGCGAGCTCGTCCGGCGCGACGAAGGAGTCAAGGTCGAAGTCGGCGTGCGCGTGCGGCATCGGGATGTAGCCGGGAAGCAGGTTGAACAGCGTCGGGATGTCGGTCGAGCCCTGGATGCTGGCGTGCCCGCGCAGCGCCAGGATCCCGCCTCCGGGCCGGCCGATGTTGCCCAGCAGCAGCTGCAGGATGGAGGCGGCGCGGATGTACTGCACGCCCACCGTGTGGTGCGTCCAGCCGACCGCGTAGGCGATCGCCGTGGTGCGGTCCCGGCCGGAGTTCGCCACGAGCTGCTCGGCCACCCACTCGAAGTCCTCGCGCGGAACCCCGCACACCTCCTCCACCATTTCCGGCGTGTAGCGCGCGTAGTGCCGCTTGAGCAGCTGGAACACGCAGCGGGGATGCTGCAGCGTCGGGTCGGTCTCGGCGCGACCGCGGTAGACCGGGCCGCCCGCTCCGGTGCGCTCCGGGCGGCTGGCGTCGCGCTCGCGTCCGTGGGGCGTCGTGGGCACCGCGGTCTCCGGGCCGTGACCGCCGACCGACGGCACCGCGGAACTGCCCTCGTACTGCCAGGTCGTCGTGTCGTAGCTGCCCGCTTCGGGGTCGAAGCCGGAGAAGACGCCGTCGAGGTCCTCCGTGTCCCGGAAGTCCTCGCCCACGATCATCGGCGCGTTCGTGTAGGCCACGACGTAGTCGTGGAAGTAGGCGTCGTTGGTCAGGACGTGGTTGATCAGCGCGCCGAGGAACGCGATGTCGCTGCCCGCGCGCAGCGCGACGTGCCGGTGCGCCAGCGCCGAGGTGCGGGTGAAGCGCGGGTCGACGTGGATGATCGTGGCGCCGCGCCGCTTCGCCTCCACCACCCACTGGAAGCCGACCGGGTGCGCCTCGGCCATGTTGGACCCCTGGATGAGGACGCAGTCGGCGTTGGCGAGGTCCTGCTGGAACGTGGTGGCGCCGCCGCGCCCGAACGAGGTGCCCAGACCGGGCACCGTGGAGGAGTGTCAAATGCGGGCCTGGTTCTCCACCTGGATCGCGCCGAGGGCGGTGTAGAGCTTCTTCATGAGGTAGTTCTCCTCGTTGTCGAGGGTCGCTCCTCCGAGGCTCGCGATGCCCGTCGTGCGCCGCAGCGGCCGGCCGTCGGCGTCGGCGTCCTGCCAGGTGGCGGCCCGGGTGGCCAGCACCCGGTCGGCGATCATGTCCAGCGCGGTGTCGAGGTCGAGGTCCTCCCACCCGGTGCCGTGCGGGCGGCGGTAGCGGACCTTGGTCTGCCGCAGCGGCGAGGTCACGAGCTCGCGGCTCGCCGAGCCCTTGGGGCACAGCCGGCCGCGGCTGATCGGCGAATCGGGATCGCCCTCGATCTGGGTGACCGCGCCGTCCTGGACGAAGACCCGCTGCCCGCAGCCCACCGCGCAGTACGGGCACACCGAACGGACCACCGCGTCGGCGTCCTCGGTGCGCGCCCGCCGCTCATCGGTGCGCCGCGACCGGGCCGCCGGGCCCCTGCCCAGCGGGTCCGCCCCGGTCAGCTGGCGAACCACCGGCCAACGCAACCACTCCGCCATCGCCGTTCTCCCCACACGCGTGGTTCCAGGAGAAACCCGGCGGCGGCGCGGCGCAAGCCCAGCGCTCGCACCGGTCATCGGCGCGCTTGACCTGGGCCGGAGCCGGGACGAATCTGGCAGGTATGACGGCCGCTGCGGCGGAGAACCCGGCTTCCCGACCTCAGGACCGCCGCCATCGCCGGACCATGCGCACCCGCGCGGCCATCGAAGCGGCGGCCCTGAAGCTGTTCACCGAGCAAGGCTTCGCCAGCACCACGGTGGAGCAGATCGCCGAGGCCGCCGACATCGCCCCGCGCACGTTCTTCCGCCACTTCCCCAGCAAGGACGCCGTGCTCTTCGGCGACCCGGGCCGCGAGACCGAACGGATGCGCGAAGTGCTGGCCGCCCGGCCCGCCGGCGAGCACCCGATGCGATCGCTGGCCGCGGCGCTGCTGGACGCGGCCGAACGCATCGAACAGGACCGCGCGCAGCACCTGATGCGCGCCGAGCTGCTGGACGGTCTCGAGCACGCCGGCGACTACGAGCTGCACCTCATCAGGCAGCGCTGGGTCCAGGACATGGCCGCGCTGGTCGCGGAACGGACGGGCACCGGCGACGACGACCCGCGCACGGTCGCCTACTCGATCACATTGATGAGCTGCTACGGCTCGGCCATGCACAGCTGGCTGGTCGGCACCGGCGGCACGCCGCTGCGCGAGATCCTCGCCCGGGTGCTGGACGAGACCGCCGGTGGCCTGGCCCAGGCCGCCGACGTGGTCGGTTCGGCGGTCCGGGGTTCGGCGCGCTGACGGCCCGTCAGTAGAGGCCGTTGGCGTAGGACGGGCCGTAGTAGCGCTCCAGTTCCGCCAGCGAGTCCTCCGGGCGCTCCAGGAACTTGGCGATCTGCGCGCGGGAAGCCACGGCGTCCGGCTCCCACGTTTCGGACTTCCACAGCGCGGAGCGCAGGAAGGCCTTCGAGCAGTGGTGGAAGACCTCGTCGATCTCCACCACCAGCGCCAGCGCCGGGCGGTGGCCCTTGACCACCATCTCGTCGAAGAACGGCGCGTCGCGCACCAGCCGCGCGCGGCCGTTGATGCGCAGGGTGTCGCCGCGGCCGGGGATGAAGTAGATCAGGCCGACGTGCGGGTTCGACAGCACGTTGCGGAACCCGTCGACGCGCCGGTTGCCCAGCCGGTCCGGGATGGCGATCGTCCGGTCGTCCAGCGCCAGCGTGAACCCGGCCGGGTCGCCCTTGGGCGAGACGTCGCACGTGCCGTCCGCGGCGGAGGTGGCGATCAGGCAGAACGGCGAGGCCGCGAGCCACTGCCGGTCCAGCTCGTGCAGGCCGGGGCGCGCCTTGTCCGCGACGCGCTGCAGCGGCTCGCCGACGATCTCGCGCAGTTCGTCGACCGACGTGATCTCCACCAGACCAGTGAGCTCCATGGCTTCTCCCCAAGATCGATCTCCCACCTCAGACCGTACGACACCGGGGAGCCCCACCGAGAGTGGTTTTCGTCGCTGCGATCGGTTCAGAGGTCGAGCACGACCCGGCCCGTCGCGCGGGAGGTGCAGATCGCCATCCGGTCGTCCTCGGCCCGGCCCCGGCGGTCGACCTCCCCGGCGAGGACCCGGACGTGGCAGGTTCCGCAGAAGCCCTGGCGGCAGGAGTAGGGCACCTGCGGCAGGACCTCGCCGATCACGTCCAGCGCCGACCGGTCCGCGGGCACCTCGACGGTCTCGCCGGTGCAGGCCAGCTCGACGGTGAACGGGCGGCCGTCGACGATCGGCGGCGCCGAGAACCGCTCCCAGTGCAGCGAATCCGCCGCGCTGCCGGGCAGGTCGACCCGCACGCCGGTGATCATCGGGATCGGCCCGCAGCAGTACACCGCCGCGTCGGGCGGCGAGTGCTCCAGCAGTTCCGCGCCGGAGGCCGGGATGCCGAACTCGGTGTCCGGCCGGATCCAGACGCGCGCCGGGTCCAGCGCCGCCAGCTCGCCGAGGAACGGCATCGAATCGCGCGACCGTCCGGTGTAGACCAGCCGCCAGTCCGCGCCGCGCGCCGCGGCGGTGCGGACCATCGGCAGGATCGGCGTGATGCCGATGCCGCCCGCGATGAACAGGTAGCGCGGCGCGGTGACGAACGGGAACGCGTTGCGCGGCCCGCGCGCGACGATCCGGCTGCCGGAGCGGAGCTCGTCGTGGATCTCGCGCGATCCGCCGCCGTCGGCCAGCCGCCGGACCGCGATCCGGTAGTGCCCGCGCTCGCCGGGATCCCCGCACAGCGAGTACTGCCGCTTGCGGCCGGAGGGCAGCACGACGTCGAGGTGCGCGCCGGGCTGCCAGGAGGGCAGCGGCGCGCCGCTCGGGCTCGTCAGCCGCAGGCTGATCACCTCGTCCGCTTCGGCGCGCACCTCCGACACCAGCAGCGGGATGTCGCGGTCCACCGGCCGGACCGGCGGGTGGTCGCGGCGGTCGTTGCGGTGCAGCCATTCCACGGCGGTGGTCAGCTTGTCGAGCACCCAGAGGAACCGGTCCGGGCCTGCGTGGGTGAGCGCCGGCGGCACGGCGCGATCGACCTCGGCCATCAGTGCTCGGCCGCCTGCGCGGCGGGCGACTTCGCCAGGTACGCCACCGCCTGGCTGGTCGAACCGTGCTGCGACGGGTGGTAGGAGCGGCGGAAGTAGGGCGGGATCGCTTTCAGCATCTGCCAGTAGCTGGGCGTCAGCCCGAGGCGCCCGGTGCGCAGCATGTCGCGGAAGCGCGGCTTGCGGCGGCCGCGCAGCACCGGGTCGTGCGCCATCAGGTAGCGGACGCCTCGCGCCCACAGGATGGCCAGCACGGTGATCGCGATCGCCATCGTCCGGCAGCGCTGCAGGTAGCCGCCGTCGACGTGCATGTAGAGGTCGTAGGCGACCGACCGGTGCTCGACCTCCTCGGCGCCGTGCCAGCGCAGCAGGTCGAGCATCATCGGGTCGGCGCCCGCGGCGTCGAGCTCCGCCGCGTCCAGCACCCACTGGCCGAGGAACGCCGTGTAGTGCTCGATCGCCGCGATCATCGCCAGCCGCTGCACCAGCCACGACTCGGCGCGCTTGCCGGTGTGCGGCCGGTCGCCGAGGATCTTGCGGAACATCCAGCCGACCTGCGCGACGTAGGGCCGGGTGTCCAGGCCGTGCGCGTCGAAGTGGTCCAGCACGCCCTGGTGCGACTCGGCGTGCATCGCCTCCTGGCCGACGAAGCCGCGGACGTCCTCCAGCAGCCGGTCGTCCTTGATCAACGGCATCGCCTGCTTGAAGACCTCCACGAACCAGCGCTCGCCCTCCGGCAGCACCAGGTGCAGAAAGTTGATCATGTGGGTGGCGAACGGCTCGCCGGGAATCCAGTGCATCGGCAGCTGGGCCCAGTCGAAGGCGACGTCGCGGGCCTGCAACGCGACGCGGTCCGGCTCCCCTGGATCGATCTGCGACATCTCCGGCCTCCTCGAATCAGCGGGGCGTCAGGTCGGCCCGGGCCGCCGCGCGCAGCAGCCCGGGGGTCAGGCGGGACAGCACCAGGCCGACCTTGGCTTCGGCGGTGATCGGCGCGACCGCGGCGTCGCGCCGGACCGCGCGCAGGATCTCCGCGGCGGCGCGCTCTGGCGTGAAGTTCCGCCGCTGGTAGAGCTGCTTGGCCGCGCGGCGGCGCCGGTCCTGCTCGGCGTCGGCGACGCCGACGAACCGGGTGCTGCCGGTGATCCCGGTGTTGATCAGCCCGGGGCAGATCACGGTCACCTTGATCCCGTCGGCGGCCAGCTCGGCGCGCAGGCATTCGCTGAGCGCCAGCACCGCCGCCTTCGTGGTGCTGTAAGCCGGGAGCAGCTTCGACGGCAGGTACGCGGCGGCGGAGGCGACGTTGACGATCCGCCCGCCCTCGCCGCGGTCGATCATCTGCCCGGCGAACAGCCGGCAACCGTGGATGACGCCCCACAGGTTGATGTCGATGACGCGTTCCCAGTCCGCCACCTCGGTGTCCACGAAGGACCCGGCGACGCCGATGCCCGCGTTGTTCACCACCACGTCCGGGGTGCCGAGTTCGGCGTGCACGTGTTCGGCGAAGCGCTCCATGCCCGCCTGGTCGGCCACGTCGACGCGGTAGGAGGTGGCGCCCGCGCCGGTGCGCGCGACCAGCTCCGCGGTGGCCTTGGCGGCGGCCTCGTCGACGTCGGCGGTGACCACGTGCGCGCCTTGCGCGGCGAAGGCCAGCGCCGTCGCCCGGCCGATCCCGCCGCCCGCGCCGGTGATCACCACCAGCCGGTCCTGGAAGTGGTGGCGCCCCGGGCGGATCCGGGCGGCCCGCAGGGCTCGCGGCTCCGCGCCGCCTTCGACGTGGTCGACGAGTTCCGCGGCGCACCGCGCGACGAGCTCCGGCCGGCTTCGCGGCAGCCAGTGGCCGCCCGGCAGCCGGCGCACCCGCAGGTTCGGCACCCACGGCGCGATCCCGGTCTGCAGGGGCGTCGACACGAACGGATCGCCACCGGGCGCGAGGACCTGCACCGGGATCTCGGCGCGGCGCTCCCCCGGTTTGCCCAGCCGGGACCGCATGTTCGCCCGGTACAGCTGCAAGCCGTGCAGGCCGTCGGCCAACGCGGGGCGCGTCGGGTTCGCCGCCGTGCGGGGATCGAGCCGCTCCAGCGCACCGATCAGCTTGGGCAGCGCCCCGGTCCGCCACGCCAGCTCGGGCAGGACCGGGAGCTGGAAGAAGCCGATGTAGCCGGAGAAGATCAGCTGCGCGACCAGGTCGCGCAGCCCGCGCGGCGTGGGCCGGTGCAGCTTGGCCCGCATCCAGCGGCCCGCGTGGTCCAGGCAGGGCCCGGAGATCGACGTGAACGAGGCGAACCGGTGGGCCAGCCGCGGATCGGTGACCGCGTGCCAGGCCTGGATCGAGCCCCAGTCGTGGGCCAGCAGGTGCACCGGCCGGTCCGGGCTCACCGCGTCGGCGACGCGGCGCAGGTCGTCGGCGAGCCGGTCCAGCAGGTAGGCGTCGGTGCCGCGGGGCTTGTCGGACTCCCCCGCCCCGCGCACGTCGTAGGTGACCACCCGGTACCGCCCGGACAGCGCCGCCACCACGCCGTCCCAGATCGAGCGGTCGTCGGGGTAGCCGTGCACCGCGAGCAGCGTCGGGGCGGCCGGGTCGCCGTGCTCCCGCACGGCCAACCGCAGCCCATCGCCGGTGTCGATCCACCTGCCGGAATCCGCTTCGCGCGGCGTGCGAGCCATACCCCGCAGAGTACAGACCTTGTCAACAGTCATTGTCACAGTCGACTTGTTCCGGCACCCGGCCAGCGCACCGTTCTCGCGCGAGAACGCCGCCTCCGCCACGTGGCTTCGGCACGTCGATGGCAGCTCCGGCACTTCGCCCGCGCGACCACATCCCGAACAGCTCTATAGTCCGGGGCATGGCCGATCCGCGGCAGCTGGTGCCGGGCACCGACCGGGTGCTGGCCGATCCCGAGGTGGCCGCCGCGGCCGGGCGGCTGGGCCACCGGCTGGTCAAGCAGGCCGTGCACGCGGCGCAGGAACGCGCCCGCAGCGGCGAAATCGCGCCCGACCGGATCGTCGCGGAAACCCTTGCCGCGCTGCCGGAATCCGCGTCGAGCATCCGGCCGGTGCTCAACGCGACCGGCGTCCTGCTGCACACCAACCTCGGCCGCGCGCCGCTGTCGGGCGCGGCGATCCACGCCCTGCAACAGGCCGCCGGGACAACCGACGTCGAACTCGACCTGCACACCGGCCGGCGCGGCCCGCGCGGCACGGCCGCCATCGCCGCGCTGCTGGCAGCCGTGCCGCGCGCCGAAGCCGCGCACGTGGTCAACAACGGCGCCGCAGCGCTCGCCCTGACGGCGACCGCGCTCGCGCAGGGCCGCGAAATCGTGTTGGCACGCGGCGAAATGGTCGAGATCGGCGACGGCTTCCGCATCCCCGAACTGCTCACCGCCACCGGAGCCCGGCTGCGCGAGGTCGGCACCACCAACCGGGTCCGGCTCGACGACTACCGGGCGGCGCTCGGGCCGGACACCGGCTTCGTCCTCAAGGTGCACCCGTCGAACTTCGTGATCACCGGTTTCACCTCGTCCGTGCCGCTCGCCGCGCTGCGCGAACTCGGGGTGCCCGTGGTCGCCGACATCGGGTCGGGCTTGCTGCACCCGCATCCCGCCCTGCCGCGGGAACCCGATGCGACCACAGCGCTTTCCGACGGCGCGGATCTGGTCATCGCCAGCGGCGACAAGCTCCTCGGCGGGCCGCAGGCCGGGCTGCTGCTGGGCGGGGCCGAGATCGTGCACCGCCTCCGGCGGCATCCGCTGGCGCGTGCGCTGCGCGTCGACAAGCTCACCCTCGCCGCGCTGGAGGCCACCGTGCGGGGGCCGAGCACGCCGACCGCGCAGCGGCTCCGGCAGGACCGCGCCGACCTGTTGCGCCGCGCCGAACGGCTCGCGGATCTGCTGACCGCCGCTGGTGTCCCGGCCTCGGCTCAGCACAGCGAGGCGACCGTCGGCGGCGGCGGAGCCCCCGGCGTCACGCTGCCCAGCGCGGCCGTCGCGCTCCCCGATCGCTTCGCGAAACTCCTGCGCGAAGGACGCCCTCCCGTCCTCGCCCGCATCGAACGCGACCACTGCCTGCTCGACCTGGCAGCGCTGGCCCCCGAACACGACGAACTGCTGCGCCGCGCGGTGCTGGCGGTGGCCTGATGCACGTCATCGCCACCGCAGGGCACGTGGACCACGGCAAGTCCACGCTGATCCGCGAGCTGACCGGGATGGAGCCGGATCGGTGGGCGGAGGAGCGCCGCCGGGGCCTGACGATCGACCTCGGGTTCGCGTGGACCCGGCTGCCGGACGGCTGCACCGCGGCCTTCGTCGACGTGCCCGGCCACGAGCGGTTCGTGCCGAACATGCTGGCCGGGGTCGGGCCGGTGCCCGCGGTGCTGTTCGTCGTCGCCGCCGACGAGGGCTGGATGCCGCAGTCCGGCGAGCACCTGGACGCCCTGGCCGCCCTCGGCGTCCGGCACGGCCTGCTCGCCGTCACCCGCTGCGACCTGGTCGATCCCGGCCCCGCCGCCGAGCAGGCCCGCGAACGGCTGCGCGGCACGTCGCTCGCCGGCATCCCCGCCGTGCACGTCAGCGGTCGCACCGGTGCCGGCCTGGACGAGCTGCGGCACCAGATCGACGAGCTCGTCCACCGGCTACCCGCGGCCGACCAGGATGCCGATGTGCGGCTCTGGGTGGACCGCGCGTTCACCATCCGCGGCGCTGGAACGGTCGTGACCGGCACCCTCCCGGCAGGAACCCTCCGCGAAGATGCCCGGCTCCGGCTGCATCCCGCCGGGGTGGAAGCGACGGTCCGGGGCCTGCAGGCGCTCGGATCATCCGAACACCAGGTCGGCGCCGTCGCGCGGGTGGCGGTCAACCTCCGCGGTGTGGACCTCGACCAGGTGCGGCGCGGCGACGCGCTGCTGACCCCGGACCGGTGGCTGACCACCGACGCCCTCGACGTCCGGATCCACCGGGCGGCCTCGCCTGCTTCCGTCGGCACCGGAGCGGCACCACGTCTACCCCACGACCTGGTGCTGCACGTCGGCGCGGCGGCGGTCGGGGCACGCGTCCGGCCGCTCGGCCATGACACGGCGCGGCTGACGTTGCGCACCCCGCTGCCCCTCCGCATCGGCGACCGAGCCCTGCTGCGCGATCCGGGAAGCCGGTGCATCTGCGGCGGAATCGTGGTGCTCGACGTCCGCCCGCCGCGGTTGACCAGGCGCGGAGCGGCCCGCGCGCGGGCGGCCGAACTGGACACCATGGACGGCCGCCCCGACGGCACGGCCGAGCTGCGGCGCCGCCGCCTGGTCCGCGCCGACGACCTGCGCGCGATGGGCGCTACCCCGCCCGGGCCCGGGCCTTGGCTGCTGGACGAGGAGCACCGCGACGAACTCGCCAGCCGCCTCGACGACCTGCTGGCACGGCACCACGAGACGCACCCGCTGGACGACGGCATGCCCGCCGAGGCCGCCCGCCGCGCCCTGGACCTGCCCGATCCGGACCTGTTGCCCCCGATCGCCCGAGCAGCCGGGATCGCTCTGAGCGAAGGGCGATTGCACAAGGGGCGGAGCCGGTTGCCCGAGCACGTGCAGCGCGCGGTGGCGACGATCCGGAGCTCGCTCGTCGACCACCCGTTCCAAGCCCCGACCGCCGACGAACTCGCCGAACTGGGCCTCGGCGAGAAGGAACTCGCCGCGGCCGCGCACGCCGGCACGCTGCTGCGCCTGGCTCCCGGCCTGGTGCTCCTGCCAGGCGCCGACGACGCCGCCGTGGCACGGCTGGCGCGGCTGCCAGAGCCGTTCACGCTCAGCCAGGCCAGGCAGGCTCTGGACACCTCGCGCCGCGTTGCGGTTCCCTTGCTGGAACTGCTCGCTCGCCGCGGCCGGACGCAACGGCTGGCCGACGGCACCCACCGCGTTGTTTCCCCACCCCGGGCCCCGGGAAATACCGGGGGCAACCCGACGCCACGGCGATGAGCAGGACTTCTGCGATCTTGCGCCCATCACCGCATGGTGAACACCGGCGGCGCTCGGGCGCCGGGGCGATGGGAGGCAACCATGCCGCGGAAGATCTGGACCGGCTCCATCAACTTCGGCCTCGTCACCATCCCGGTCGGGCTCTACGCCGCGACCGAGGACCACACCATCCAGTTCCACCAGTACGAGCGCGGCACCGCCGACCGGATCCGCTACAAGCGCGTCAACGAGCGGACCGGCGAGGAAGTCGGCTTCAACGACATCGTCAAGGGCCGCGAGTTCGACGGCGGGGTCATCACCGTGGAGCAGTCCGAACTCGACGAGATCGCCCCTGGCCGATCCCGCACCATCGACATCACCACGTTCGTCGACCTCACCGAGATCGACCCGGTGCACTTCCAGAAGACCTACTGGCTGGCACCCAACAGCAAGGAGCACTACCGGCCCTACAACCTGCTGCGCCGGGCGATGCACGAGACCAGCCAGGCCGGGATCGCGACCTTCGTGCTGCGCGGCAAGCAGTACCTCACCGCGGTGCGCGCCGACGACACCGTGCTGGCGCTGAACACCCTCTTCTTCGCCGACGAGGTCCGCGACCCGGGCGAGCTGATCGGCGACGAGGGCGAGCAGGCGATGCCGTCGGAGAAGGAACTGCAGATGGCGACCACGATCATCGAGTCGATGAGCGGGCCGTGGGAACCGGAGCAGTACGAGGACACCTACACCGCGAAGGTCGAGGAGCTGCTGGCGGAGAAGGCGCACGGCGGCGAGGTGACGGCGGCGGAGGAGCCGCCGAAGCCGACGGACGTCATCGACCTCACCGAGGCGTTGCGACGCAGCGTCGACGAGGCCCGCAAGGGCCGCAAGCCCGCGCAGGCCGAGGAAGACCTGTCGGAGCTGAACAAGGCCGAGCTCGACGACCGGGCGAAGCAGCTGGGCATCAAGGGCCGCTCCAAGATGAAGCGCGCCGAGCTCGAAGAGGCGGTGGCCGCGGCCATCCGGAAACCCACCGGCACCGAAGGACGCCGTCCCCGCAAGGCCTCCTGACCACAGTGGACGATCCGCCGGGGAGATCCGCTCGAGTTGCCCGGCCCTGGCTCGCCGCTGAGACTCGTGCCGGTGACCGCCCCGCCGTCCGCGCGCGATGCGGGGTGACGCGGATTCGGCGGCGGGCATTACGACGCGGTCGTCGTGGGTGCCGGCTTCGCGGTGCGGTGGAACGGCTACTTCGACGGCGCGGTGGAATCCGGGCGGCGCGCGGCGGAGGAGGTCCGCCTGGCCCTGCAGGGCTAGCCGTCAGGCGTCGAAGTCGACCGTGACCTCGTCGGTGGTCGGCAGCGACTGGCAGGTCAGGACGAAGCCCTCCGCGACCTCGGATTCCTCCAGGGCGAAGTTGCGGCGCATCCGGACCTCGCCGCAGGTGACCTTCGCCCGGCAGGTGCCGCAGACGCCGCCCTTGCACGCGAACGGCAGGTCGGGGCGGATCCGCTGGGCCGCGTCCAGGACCGGGACGTCGCGGGGCAGCGACATCGGCGTCGACCGGCCGTCGAGCACCACCGTGACCTCGCTGGTCGGGCCCTCGACCACCGGCTCCTCGTGGCGCGCCGGCTCCGGCGGGACGTCCTCGACGTAGAACAGCTCCTGGTGGATCTGCCCGGTGGCGACGCCGCACTCGCGCAGCACGTCCTGGGCGTCGCTGACCATGCCGTACGGCCCGCACAGCCACCACTGGTCCACCGAACCGGCATCGACCACTGTGGACAGCAGGGCCCGGATCTTCGCCGCGTCCAGCCGGCCGGTGAACAGCTCCGACTCCCGCGGTTCCCGCGAAAGCACGTGCACCAGCTCCAGCCGCGCCGGGTAGCGGTCCTTCAGGTCGGCGAGCTCGTCGGCGAACATCACCGTGTCGCTGCGCCGGTTCCCGTAGAGCAGCGTCACGGTCGCGTCCGTCTCGCGCAGCACCGACGCGGCGATGGACAACACGGGCGTGATGCCCGATCCAGCGGCGACGCACACGTGCCGTTCGTGCGCGGTCAGGTCCGGGCTGAAGCTGCCGACCGGCGGGAGCACCTCGATCTCGTCGCCGGGCCGCACCTCCTGCACCAGCCAGCTGGAGAACAGCCCTCCGGGCACGTGGCGCACGCCGATCCGCGGCGCCGCGCCGTGCGGGGCGCAGATCGAGTACGACCGGCGCTCCTCGCGGCCGTCCACCCGGCGGCGCAGCGTCAGCGACTGGCCCGGCCGGAAGGCGAACTCCTCGGCGAGCTCCGGCGGGACGTCGAAGCTGACCGCGACCGCGTCCTCGCACAGCCGCTCCACGTGGCTGACCCGCAGCGGGTGGAAGGTCGTGCGACGGCGGCCGGTCCGCTCGGTGGCGGCCGGGGCGGGCGCGTCGACGGGGGCGGGACGGACCACGTCAGATCTCCTTGATGTGCTCGAAGGGTTCGCGGCACGAGCGGCACCGGCGCAGCGCCTTGCACGCCGTCGCGCCGAACTGCGATACCTGCTCGGTGTCCGGCGAACCGCACTGCGGGCAGCGGACCTGGGCGCGCGGCGCCGTCAGCGTCAGCGGCACAGGCCCGGGCGAGCGCTGCGGGGCGGCGCCCGGCGGGGCGATGCCGTAGTCGGCCAGCTTCCGCCGGCCGGCCGGGCTGATCCAGTCGGTGGTCCACGGCGGGTCCAGCACCGTGCGCACCTCGACGTCGGCGAAGCCGGCTTCGCGCAGCCGGTGGCTGAGGTCCGCGCGCATCTCGCGCATCGCCGGGCAGCCGGAGTAGGTGGGCGTGATCGACACGACCACCGTCCCGTCCGCGGCCATCTCGACGTCGCGCAGGACTCCGAGATCGGCCAGCGTCAGCACCGGGAGCTCCGGGTCGGTGACCGACTCGGCGACCGCGCGGGCGTGCCGGAGGCCCGGCTTCGTGCTCGTCACCACGTCGCCTCCGGGTGCGCTCGGGCCAGGCTCTGCAGCTCGGCAAGCAGGAAGCCCAGGTGCTCGGTGTGGACGCCGTCCCGGCCGGTCCGCCCGGCTACCCCGGCCAGCGCCGACGCATCGGGTCGCCGCAGGGTGGCCGCGGCGATGACCTGGTCCAGGACGTCGTCGAACTCGGCTCGCGCCTGCGCCGGGTCGGTGCCGACACCGGCCGCGACCATTTCCCGGTCGGTCGCGTTCGGCACGAAGAGCTCGTCGATCAGCGGCCACACGTCGTCGAGCCCCTGCTGCATCCGCGCGTGCGACACCTCGGTGCCGTCGCCGAGCCGGATCGCCCACTGCGCCGCGTACTCGCGGTGGTAGGCCAGCTCCTTGACGCCCTTGGCCGCGATCGCCGCCAGCACCGGGTCGCGGGACTCGGCGAGCCGGGCGAACAGCGCCAGCCGCCACGTCGCGAACACCAGCAGCCGGGCGATGGTCTGCGCGAAGTCGCCGTTCGGCGGCTCGACCAGCCGCACGTTGCGGAACTCCCGCTCGTCGCGGAAGTACGCCAGCTCGTCCTCGTCGCGCCCGCTGCCGTCGGCCTGCCCTGCGCGGGACAGCAGCAGCCGCGCCTGGCCCAGCAGGTCGAGCGCGATGTTGGCCAGCGCCAGCTCGTCCTCCAGTTCCGGCGCGCGGGTGACCCACTCGGTCAGCCGCTGCGAGGCGATCAGCGCGTCATCGCCGAGCATCAGGCAGTACCGGGCGAACGCGGCGCCGTCGACGCCCTCCGGCAGCGTGGTGTCCACTCCGGACAGCGGGTCGTCGAAGCCGGTGCCGAAGGCCCAGCGGGACTCGCCCTCCGGCTCCGCCGCGGTCAGCGCCTCGTAGGCGTTGTCGAACGACATCAGGCCGACCTCACATGTGCGGGACGTTGTCGGGAATGCGGTAGAACGTGGGGTGCCGGTACACCTTGTCGCCGCTGGGCGCGAAGAACGGGTCCTTCTCGTCCGGGCTGGACGCGGTGATCGCGTCCGCCCGCACCACCCAGATGCTCACGCCCTCGTTGCGGCGCGTGTAGAGGTTGCGCGCGTTGTGCAGCGCCATCTCCTCGTCCGCTGCGTGCAGCGAGCCCACGTGCACGTGGTTCAAACCCCGCTTGCCGCGGACGAAAACCTCGAACAGCGGCCACGCGGACCGCGGCGCACCGGTCTCGGCGTCCGAACTCATCACGCGACCTCCTCGCGTGCGGCCTGCTTCGCGGCGTGGGCGGCTGCCGCATCGCGCACCCACTGCCCCTCCTCGTGCGCGGCCCGGCGCCGGACCAGCCGCTCCTCGTTGCACGGCCCGTGCCCGGCGATCACCCGCTTGAGCTCGGACCAGTCCGGCTCGCCGAAGTCGTAGTGCCCGCGCTCCTCGTTCCAGCGCAGCGCCGGATCGGGCAGCGTGACGCCCAGCGCCTCTGCCTGCGGCACGGACATGTCCACGAACTTCTGCCGCAGCTCGTCGTTGGTGTGCCGCTTGATCCGCCACGCCATGGACTGCTGGGTGTTGGGCGAGTCGGCGTCCGGCGGGCCGAACATCATCAGCGACGGCCACCACCAGCGGTTCGTGGCGTCCTGCACCATCTCCCGCTGCTCGTCGGTGCCACGCATCATCGTCATCAGCAGCTCGTAGCCCTGCCGCTGGTGGAACGACTCCTCCTTGCAGATCCGCACCATGGCCCGCGCGTAGGGCCCGAAGGAGCTGCGGCACAGCGGCACCTGGTTGCAGATCGCCGCCCCGTCGACCAGCCAGCCGATGACGCCGATGTCGGCGAAGGTCAGCGTCGGGTAGTTGAAGATCGACGAGTACTTCTGCCGGCCGGTGATGAGCTTCTCGGTCAGCTCCGCGCGGTCCACGCCGAGCGTCTCGGCCGCCGAGTACAGGTAGAGCCCGTGCCCGGCCTCGTCCTGCACCTTCGCCAGCAGGATCGCCTTTCGCCGCAGGCTCGGTGCCCTGGTCAGCCAGTTGCCCTCCGGCTGCATGCCGATGATCTCGGAGTGCGCGTGCTGGGCGATCTGGCGCACCAGGGTCTTGCGGTAGCCCTCCGGCATCCAGTCCCGCGGCTCGATGCGCTGGTCGTGCGCGATCCGCTCGTCGAAGTGCTCCTGCAGCCCGGCGTCGCCGAGCCGGTCCACCGTGCTGGTCATGATGCCCCCTGCTCCCCCGGCCGCTTGGCGACCAGCGTCAGCACGTCGTACTTGGCCACCGAGGCGCCGTCCTGGTTGGTCACGTCCACGTCCCAGCGGACCTCGCCGTGCTCGGCGCCGACCCGCGGCGTGATCTGCTTCGCGGTCATCGTCACGGTGATCTCGTCGCCCGGGTAGGTCGGCGTGAGGAACCGGAGGTTCTCCAGCCCGTAGTTGGCCAGCACCGGCCCCGGGTCCGGGTCCACGAACAGCCCGGCGGCGAAGGACACCACCAGGTAGCCGTGCGCGACCCGGCCGTCGAAGAACGGGTTGGCCTTCGCCGCTTCCTCATCGGTGTGCGCGTAGAAGGTGTCGCCGGTGAACTCGGCGAAGTGCTCGACGTCCTCCAGCGTCACGGTGCGCGGCCCGGCGACCACCGTGTCGCCGATGCGCAGCTCGTCGAGGTGCTTGCGGAACGGGTGCTTCTCGGTGGTGTTGCGCGGAGTTCCGGGCACCCACTGCCCGGTGATCGCGGTCAGCGTCGCCGGGTCGGCCTGCACCGCGGTCCGCTGCATGTGGTGCAGCACGCCGCGAACGCCGCCCATCTCCTCGCCACCGCCGGCCCGGCCCGGCCCACCGTGGACCAACGCGGGCAGCGGCGAGCCGTGCCCGGTGTTCTCCCCGGCGTTCTCCCGGTTCAGCACGAGCATCCGGCCGTGCCGCGACGCCGCGCCCAGCACCACCTCGCGGGCGAACCCGGCGTCGGCGGTCACCACGGATCCGGCGAGGCTGCCCATGCCGCGCCGCGCCAGCTCCACGGCCTGCGCCGTCGTCTCGTACGGCAGCACGGTGCTCACCGGGCCGAACGCCTCCACCTCGTGCGGCTGCGACTGGTCCGGGTCGTCGCAGCGGACCAGCAGCGGCGGCAGGAACGCGCCGCGCTCCGGGTCGGCGTCGACGACCTCGACGCGCTCGGGGTCGCCGTGCACCAGGGTCCCGGCCTCCAGCAGCGCCTTCAGCGAGCGGCGGACCTCCTCGCGCTGCTCCAGGCTCGCCAGCGCGCCCATCCGCACGTCCGGCGAGGAGGGGTTGCCGACGACGACCTTCTCCAGCCGCGCCTTGGCGGCCGCCACCACGTCGTCGATCCGGTTCGCCGGCACCAGCGCCCGGCGGATCGCGGTGCACTTCTGCCCGGCCTTGACCGTCATCTCGGTGACCAGCTGCTTGACGAACAGGTCGAACTCCTCGGTGCCTGGCCCGGCGTCCGGGCCCAGGATCGAGCAGTTCAGCGAGTCGGCCTCCACGTTGAACCGCACCGAGTTCGCCGCCACCACCGGGTGGGCGCGCAACCGCTGCCCCGTCGCCGCCGAACCGGTGAACGACACCAGGTCCTGGTCGGTGAGGTGCTCGAACAGGTCGCCGACGCTGCCGCAGATCAGCTGCAGCGACCCCTCGGGCAGGAGGCCGGAACCGAGCATCAGCTCCACCAGCCGGTGCGTGAGGTACGCGGTCTGGCTCGCCGGCTTGATCAGGCTGGGCACCCCGGCCAGGAACGCGGGCGCGAACTTCTCCAGCGGCCCCCACACCGGGAAGTTGAAGGCGTTGATCTGCACCGCGACGCCCCGCAGCGGCGTGCAGACGTGCTGCCCGACGAACGTGCCGCCCTTGCTTAGCGGCTCGACCGCGCCGTCGACGTAGACGGTGCCGTTGGGCAGCTCCCGGCGGCCCTTGCTGGAGTAGCCGAAGAGCACCCCGATGCCGCCGTCGATGTCGAACTTGGAGTCGCCGAGCGTGGCCCCGGTGCGGGCCGACAGCGCGTACAGCTCCTCGCGGTGCTCGCGCAGGTGCGACGCGAGGCTCTTCAGCAGCGCGGCGCGCTGGTGGAACGTCAGCTCGGCCAGCGCCGGGCCGCCGCTGCCGCGCCCGTGGGCCAGCACCGCGGCCATGTCGATCCCCGCCGAGGAGACCCGTGCGACCTCCTCGCCGGTCACCGCATCGCGCAACGGCACACCGTTGTCCGCTGGCGCGTGCCAGGCACCGTTGACGTAGCTCCGCAGGGCAGCCATGCGGCCCGACCTCCTCCGCCTCGTTCTTTAACTGACCGTTCGTTCGAAAAAGTACCACCGGAGACCGGTGTCGCACACCACCCGGTGCAGCTAAATTCTGCTGTACCGAGCCAGAAACACCGGCCCGGGCGGGAACCCTTGACAGGGTCCGGCGGCGCAGTATTAATTACCGACTATTCGTTCGATTACGAGGCGGTGAACCCCAGTGCAGGAGCCCGGCGCGACGACGCGCAACCCGGCCCAGGCCATGTTCGACGACGACCGCGCCTCGCGGGCGCTGGGCATCGAGCTCGTCGAGACCGGCAGCGGGTTCGCACTCGCCCGGATGCGGATCACCGACGCGATGGTCAACGGCCACGGGATCGCGCACGGCGGCTACATCTTCCTGCTGGCCGACACGACCTTCGCCTGCGCCTGCAACAGCCACGGCCCGACGACCGTCGCGGCGCGCGCGGACATCACCTTCATCCGGCCCGCCCGCGCCGGCGACCTGCTGGTCGCCCGCGCCGAGGAGCGGACCCGCTTCGGCCGCAGCGGGATCTACGACGTGTCGGTGCATCGCGACGACGAGCCGATCGCCGAATTCCGGGGCCACAGCCGGACGCTGAACGGCTCGTCCGAGAACCAGTCCGAGGGAGCCAAGCCATGACCGCGACAACGGGCGCCCCGCGCCGGCTCGGAGCCGCGCCGGATCCGGCCGATCTCGACCCCGCCGAGCGGTACTCCGCCGACGAACTCGCCGCGGTGCAACTGGAGCGCCTGCAGCACACCCTGCGCCACGCCTACGAGAACGTGCCGCTGTACCGCGACAAGTTCGACGCGGCGGGCGTCCGCCCGGAGGACTGCCGGAGCCTGGCCGACCTGGCGAAGTTCCCGCACACCACCAAGCAGGACCTGCGCGAGAACTACCCGTTCGGCATGTTCGCCGTGCCGATGGAGCAGGTCCGCAGGCTGCACGCCTCCAGCGGTACCACCGGCAACCCGACCGTCGTCGGCTACACCGAGCGGGACCTGGACGTCTGGGCAGACGTGGTGGCGCGCTCCATCCGCGCCGCCGGCGGGCGGCCGGGCCACAAGGTGCACGTCGCCTACGGGTACGGCCTGTTCACCGGCGGGCTCGGCGCGCACTACGGGGCCGAGCGGCTCGGCTGCACCGTGATCCCGGCGTCCGGCGGGATGACCGCCCGGCAGGTGCAGATCATCCAGGACTTCAAGCCCGAGATCATCATGGTCACCCCCTCCTACCTGCTCACCCTCGTCGACGAGTTCGAGCGCCAGGGCATCGACCCGCGCAGCACGTCGCTGAAGATCGGCATCTTCGGCGCCGAGCCGTGGACCGAGCAGATGCGGCAGGAGATCGAGGAGCGGCTGGACATCGACGCGGTCGACATCTACGGCCTGTCCGAGGTGATGGGGCCCGGCGTGGCCAACGAGTGCGTGGAGACCAAGGACGGGCTGCACATCTGGGAGGACCACTTCTACCCCGAGGTGATCGACCCGTTCACCGAGGAGGTGCTGCCCGACGGCGCCGAGGGCGAGCTGGTGTTCACCTCGCTGACCAAGGAGGCCATGCCGGTCATCCGCTACCGCACCCGGGACCTCACGCGGCTGCTGCCCGGCACGGCCCGGCCGATGCGCCGGATGGCGAAGGTGACCGGACGCAGCGACGACATGATCATCCTGCGCGGCGTCAACGTCTACCCCACCCAGATCGAGGAGCTGGTGCTGCGCACGCCTGGGCTGTCGCCGCACTTCCAGCTGTTGCTCACCCGCAAGGGCCGGATGGACGAGATGGCGGTCCGCGTCGAGGCGCGCACCGACTGCCCCGCCGACCGCCGCGAACCCGCCGCCGCCGAACTGGTCCGCGCGATCAAGGACGGCGTCGGCGTCAGCACCGAGGTCGCCGTGGTGGACCCGGACACGCTGGAGCGCTCGGTGGGCAAGTTGCGCCGCGTGGTGGACCGCCGCGAACCCCGATCGGCCGGCTGAAATACTGCGAGCCATGTCGGGGAACGCTGGTCGCGCGAATCGCCGAGGTCGGCCGGGCTACGACCTCGGCAGACTGCTGGACGTCTCCGTCCGGGTGTTCAACGAGCGCGGCTACGAGGGCACCAGCATGGAGGACCTCTCCCAGCGGCTGGGCATCACCAAGTCAGCGATCTACTACCACGTGTCCAGCAAGGACGAGCTGCTGCGGCTGAGCGTCGACCGGGCCCTGGACGCCCTGTTCGCGGTCACCGAGGAAGCGGCCTCGACCACCGGCAAGGCCATCGACCGGCTCGAACACGTGGTCCGGCGCAGCATCGAGGTGCTGGTCGACGAGCTGCCGTTCGTCACGCTGCTGCTGCGGGTGCGGGGCAACACCAAGGTCGAGCGGCAGGCGCTGGCCCGGCGCCGCGAGTTCGACCAGGTGGTCAGCGAGCTGGTCCGGCAGGCCGAGGCGGAGGGCAGCATCCGCCCGGACGTCGACCCGGCGCTGACCAGCCGCCTGCTGTTCGGCATGGTCAACTCGATCATCGAGTGGTACCGGCCCAGCCGCGGCCTGCGGGCCGCGCAGGTCGCCGACGCGGTGACCAAGATCGCCTTCGACGGGCTGCGCACCGGCGCCGACGACCGCGCGCCGGAGGCCCCCGGAACTCGCGCGGAATAAATTCCAGATCTTGGCGTCATGATGATCTCGCCAGCGGGTCTCGATCCCGTGGGCGATCTGGAGCGCCCGCCGCGCGCGCGGAACGCAGAGGGGATTTCGTGCGCGCGACCGGCCGTCGGTCGTGACTTGGATGTGGGTCGCGACCGGCGGTCCCCCGAGTAACTCCTGTCACGTTCGCCGCAGCGGCGCGGTTCCCGGCCGAGTTGAACACAGTGGACACTCACGCGGCGGCGTCGAAATCCCCAGCTTGTGGGTGACGAAAGACCCCTGCGATCACGGCCCCGGTCCGCTTACGCTCCTCCGATGTGGCCGCCCGGGACCCGGCGGCCGCACGGCGGATCCGCTGAAACTGGGGACAGCGGCACCAAAAATCCGGAACCGGCTGCGCCGGTGCGTTCTGCGGTCTTCGGCAGGACCCGGGTCCGCCCTCCCTCTCGCCCTGCACCCTGGACGAGCACTCTGGAGGCCAACCGTGTCCAGGCTTGAGTCGATCGCTCGCGCCTTCCTCCGATACCTGTACGAGGACGACCGCTTCCGGCCCGAGATCGCGGACTTCTTCGCCAGCCCGGCGGCCGTGGCGGCCGCGCTGCAGCCGTCGTGGGCGGAGCTCGCCGACGTCGTGCAGACGCTGCGCGAGCACGAGCTGATCGCCACCAGCGGCACCGGGTGGCAGGGCGCGCCCGCCCGCGCCGGGCTGACCGGCTCCGGGCTGATCTGCGCGGGCAGGCACGGCGGCGACATCGGCTCGTGGGCCAGGGCGCAGTCGGTCGCGGTGCTCGACGAGCGCCCGGCGGACCCCGTGGTGCCCGCCCAGCCGGCGCACGCTCCGCCGGCACGCCCGGACTTCACCGGGCTGAGCCGGGTGGCCAAGGTCGTGCTGCTGGCGCTGCCCACGGTGCACGCGCGCTACGGCGACACCGCCGAGATCGAACTCATCGCCCGGCGGCTGGGCGAGGCCGTGCGGCAGGACCGGCCGGATCCGCGCCGGGTGCGGCTGCTCGCCTTCCGGCTGCGCAGCGAACTGGCCTCCGGCTCGGTCGCGAACACCCTGGGCGTGGTCCTGCTCGACGGCCTCGACGAGGCCCTGGCCGAGAGCGGCCTCGGCGGAATCCCGCGGGGCGAGCGCAGTGGGCCGGCCGAACAGTCCTAAGAGGACTCCGGCGGTAGTGACCGGGTTCACCGCGGATGCCCACCGTGCGCATGCTCGCGCACTCCGTGTGCTGAGATTCCCGGTATGGACACGGGCACCTGGCCGCGAGTGGCGGCGCGCCGCGAGCTCGACGCCGCGGGCGTCCGGCCGCAGCTGCGCCCCGCCTACCAGCGGTGCCGGATGCTCAACGCCGCGCACGGGCGCACCTACTTCCTCGCGACCCGGCTGCTGGCACCGCAGCAGCGGCCTTCGGTGCACGCGCTCTACGGCTTCGCGCGGTGGGTGGACGACATCGTCGACGACACCGACCGGCGGCGGACCGTGGCGGACCGGCAGCAGGCGCTGGACCGGCTGGACGGCGAGCTGCGCGCGGGCCTGCGCGCCGGGTCCAGCGACGACCCGATCCTGGCCGCGCTCATCGACACCGTCGCCCGGCACGGCATCGACCCGGCGCTGTTCACCGACTTCATGGCCTCGATGCGGATGGACCTGACCGTCCGCGCCTACCCGACGCGGGCGGCGCTGGACGCCTACATCCACGGCTCGGCGGCGGTGATCGGCCTCCAGCTGCTCCCGGTGCTCGGCACGGTGTGCCCGGCAGGCGAGGCCGAGCCCTTCGCCGCGGCGCTGGGCGGCGCTTTCCAGCTCACCAACTTCCTGCGCGACGTCGGCGAGGACCTCGACCGCGGCCGGGTCTACCTGCCGATGGAGGAGCTCGCGGTGTTCGGCGTCGACCGGGACCGGCTGGCCTGGTGCCGGGAATCGGGCCGCCCGGACCGCCCGGTGCGCCGCGCGCTGGCCGACCAGGTCGCGCGCACCCGCTCGAAGTACCGCGCCGCGGAGCCGGGCATCGCGCTGCTCGCGCCCTGGTCCCGGCCGTGCGTGCGCACCGCTTTCACGCTGTACGGCGAGATCCTGGACCGCATCGTGGAATCCGGGTACGACGTGTTCCGGCAGCGGCTCGCGGTCTCCGGCCCGCGCCGACTGGAGGTCGCCGCCGGAGCGCTCGGTTCCGTCGCCGCCGCGCGCCTCCGCGCCCGCCGCTGAAACGTGTGACCGACGCCCGCACGGGGTACGCGAAGCACGTCGAAGGTCGTGCGGAGGCGAGGTGAACGGGCATGCCGCAGCAGAGCTGGACCGCAACGGAGGAACGCCAGTACCAGCACATCAAGGACCAGGCGATCGAGCGCGGCAGCACCGAGGACCGCGCCGAGGAGATCGCGGCGCGGACGGTCAACAAGAACCGCGCGCAGCGCGGCGAAGCCAGGCAGCAGAGCAGGACCGCCACGCAGGACATCCCGCCGCAGCGCCGCGGTGGGCTGCGATCCGGCTCCGGCCCGGGTGGGCGCACCAAGCAGCAGCTCTACGCGGACGCCCAGCGCGCCGGCATCAAAGGCCGTTCGAAGATGACGAAGTCGGAGCTGGAGCGGGCGCTGCAGCGGAGCTGACCCGGGCGGGCGAACGGGTGCTGGTGGGGGGCAAACCAGATGGAGAGCGACACGCCGTCGCGCTGGCAGGACGTCGGCACGACAGGCGAAGTGATCTCGCAGGTCGGCCGGGAACTGGAACGGGCCGCCCGCAAGGGCCGGGAACCGGGCGAAACCGCCGCGGCCCGCGAAGCGCTGCTGGCCGTCACCGCGGCGGGCGCCCGGCTGGCCCGGCAGCTGGACATGCTGGCCGCCGCCTACGAGACGCCGAACTCCGCCGAACCGTCCGAGCTGCACGTCGCGCTCGACCAGGCCGCGGCCGCCGCGGAGGACCTCGGCAACTGCACGAAGGTCGCCGCGCAGGCCATCGTCGACGAATGACCGCGCGGCGACCTCCGGCCGCTACGGCGCCTGGACCACGCCCGCACCGACGTCGGTCGACGCGAGCGGCAGCCGGCGGGCGGTCTGCGACAGCCGCGCCCACAGTCCCCACGCCCGCTCCGCGTGCTGCTGCGCGTACAGCGCCGCGATACCCGCGACGTGCGGCGTGGCCATGCTGGTGCCGCTGAGCTTGCGGTAGCGCTCCGCTCCCGGCCAGCTCGAGTAGACGTCCACGCCGGGACCGACCAGGTCCACCTGCCCGATCTCGTCGACCGTGCCGCTGGAGAAGTCCGCGATCTGCAGCTGCGAATCGATCGCGCCGACGGCCAGGATGGACGGGCAGTTGGCCGGGTGGCCGACCGGCGCGATCTTCCCGGCGGAGCGCTCGCTCTCGTTGCCGGCCGCGGCGATGATCAGCGTGCCGCGTTCCATCGCGCGCTGCGCGACCCGCTCGAAGGCCGCGGAGAACGCCTCGCCGGGCTGCGTCGGCGCGCCGAGCGACATCGACACCACCGCGGCACCGTTGGAGATCGCCCACTCGATGCCGGAGAGGATGCCGCTGTCGGAGCCCGAACCGTCGTCGCCGAGCACCTTGCCCGCGTAGATGCTGGCCTCGGACGCGATGCCGTAGCCGGGCCCGGCCTGCGAGGTGCGCGGCCCGCAGGAGGTGCCGATCACGTGCGTGCCGTGCCCGTGGCCGTCCTGCACGTCCTGGCCCTCCACGAACGAGCCCGTGACGATGTCCCGGCCGGCGAAGTCCGGGTGCTTGAGGTCGAGGCCGGTGTCGAGCACCGCGACCCGCACGCCCTTGCCGGTGGGCTGCGCGCGGTCGGCGCGCACGGTTTGCAGGCCCCAGGTGAATTCGCCGTCCGCGACGGCCGGTTCCGCGCCGATGGCGAACACCCGGCGCTCCGGTTCGAACGCCGCGATCGGGCCGCTCTCCCGGGCCGCGTTCGTCAGGGCCGCCGCCTGCTCGGCGTCGGCGCTGACCAACGCGATGCCGAGCTGGTGAAGCACGATCCCGCCCGCGCCGCGGAACAGCTCGCCCGGCGCCGCGCCTGCCGCGTCGGCCGTGTTGGCGCAGCGGATGCCCGTCAGCCGCGTCAGCTCGCGGGTCCCGATGATCGTCGAGTTGTCTTCCAGCAGCACCAGATAGCGTCCGGTGGAGCTCTCCTCGTTGGTGGTCATGGTCGCTCCCTCGGCGAGTTCCGGGTGCGGCGAAGCACCACACCGTTCTCAGGTGTATCGCGCGTTACGGACAGTCACAAGCACCCACTCGGGTAAGGACCGCACTATCCGTACCGCCCATCTCGCCTTCCTCGGCGATTACCTTGCGACACAACGCTTTCGTGGTACCTCGGCCGGGGATCTCCGGCACGCGGGAATGACATTTCCCGGCGCACGTCCGCACACTGGTCGTAATCACCGCCGACAGTTCGGAGCGAGCCGTGCGCGATCCCAGCCAGCGTTGCATCTTGATCACCGGCGCGACCGGCGGACTCGGCCGGGCCCTGGCCCACCGGCTCGCCGAGACCGGTTCCCGGGTCCTGATCCACGGGCGCAGCGCGGAGCGCGCCGAAGCGGCGCGCGCGGAGATCGCGGCGGCCACCGGATCGGACCGCCTCGGCGTGCTGGTCGCCGACCTCGCCGAGCTCCGCCAGGTTGAGCGGCTGGCCAACGACGTCCGGCTGCGCTGCGACCGGCTGGACGTGCTGGTGAACAACGCGGGCGTCGGCTCCGGGCCGCCGGACAGCGGCCGGGAGGAGAGCGCGGACGGCATCGAGCTGCGGTTCGCGGTGAACTACCTGGCCGGATTCCACCTGACGCGGCTGCTGCAGTCGCTGCTGATCTTCTCGGCGCCGGCCCGGGTGGTCAACGTCGCCTCGGCCGGGCAGCACCCGATCGACTTCGACGACCCCATGCTGGTCCGCAACTACCTCGGCTACCGGGCGTACGCGCAGAGCAAGCTCGCGCAGATCATGTTCACCTTCGACCTGGCCGAGCAGCTGCGCGGCACCGGCGTCACGGTCAACGCGCTGCACCCGGCGACCTACATGAACACCGCGATGGTCCGCGAGGCCGGGGTGAGCCCGGTGGCCACGGTGGCCGAGGGCGTCGCGGCGACGATGCGGCTGGTCGCGGACCCGGGACTGGACGAGGTGACCGGGGAGTACTTCCATGGAACCCGCGCCTGCCGCGCGCTCGAACAGGCCTACGACGGGCAGGCCAGGGCGCGGCTGCGGAAACTGTCCGACGAGCTCGTCGAGCGGTCCGGCGGCTGAGCCGCCGCAGCGGATCGCGGAACCGGAGGCCAGCGCCATGAACAGCGGAACCCAGCACAGGATCGTCGTCGGGGTGGACGGCTCGGATTCGTCCAAGTGCGCCCTGCGGTGGGCGCTGCGGCAGGCAGCGCTCTCCGGGGCCACGGTGCACGCGATCACCTCGTGGGAGTTCCCGGCCTTCTACAGCTGGGAAGGCGGCCCGATGCCGCCGGACGACTTCGAGGAGGCCGCGCGCAAGAGCCTGGCGGACACCGTCGACGAGATCGAGCACGAGCTCAGCCCGGCGGTCCCGGTGGAGCGCGAGCTCACCCACGGGCACGCGGCGCAGACGCTGCTCGACGCCTCCGAAGGCGCCGACCTGCTGGTGGTCGGCAGCCGTGGCCACGGCAGCTTCTACGGCGCGCTGCTCGGGTCGGTTAGCCAGCGCTGCGCCCAGCACGCCAAGTGCCCGGTCGTGATCGTCCGGCACTGAACGACGATCCGGTGGATCGACTTGCGCGGCGGCCTCGGCAGCCTTCCCGGCCGCCGCGCGTGCGGGGTCAGGAACCGGTGTGGCCCAGGCGTTCGGAGAGGGCCGACGCGCCTTCCGCGACGAGCTCGCGCAGCGCCGCCTCGGTCTCGTCGTTCCAGCGCAGGATCGGCGCCGAGATGCTCATCGCGGCCACCACCGCGCCGGACTGGTCGCGCACCGGCGCGGCGACGCAGGCCACCGACTCGTTGGACTCGCAGTACTCCCCCGCTACGCCGCCCTCGGCGATGGCGTCGAGCTCCCGGCGCAGCGCCTTGCGGGTGGTGATGCTGTGCTCGGTCATCGCCTCCAGGCGGCGGTTGCCGTAGAGCTCGTCGACGTCGGCGCGCGGCAGCGCCGCCAGCAGCGCCTTGCCGAGCGCGGTGCAGTGCGCGGGTAGCCGCCGGCCCACGGCCGAGACCATCCGGACCGGGTGGCTGCTGTCGACCTTGGCCACGTACAGCACGTCCGTGCCGTCGCGCACCCCGACGTGCACCGTTTCCTGGCAGCGCTCGGCGATCTCCTCCGCGACGAGCTGGCCCTCGCGGGCGAGGTCCAGCCGCTCGGCGTAGGCCGCGCCGAGCTGGAAGCCGCGCACGCCCAGCCGGAACCGGTTGCTGCCGCGGCCGGCGGGCATCAGGTAGCCGCGCTCGCTGAGCGTGCCGACCAGCTCGTGCACCGTGGTCCGAGGCAGGCCCAGCTGCGCGGTGATCTCCGGCGCGCTCAGCTCGTGGGCGTCCAGGAACAGCTCCAGGACGTCGAAGGCCCGTTCCACGGCAGGTACCGCTCGTGCCACGCGTACTTCCCCCTGTCGGAACTCGTCGGCCCGTTGACCGATATTTCGAACATCGTATCCGATATCGACCACGGCGAGCCGGTCCCTTGACCACCCGGTCCGGCCGACCATACGATTTGGCGAACATTGTTCGACATTTCGGACGGAGCTACCGGTGCGCCAGACACGTGAATTCCTGCGGTCCCAGGGACTGCCCACCGACGACTCCCCCGCCACCAGCACCAAGCGGTTCCCGGACGGCGCGCAGTACCGGGTGGAGATCCCCAGCACCGAAGGCCCCGAGGTGCTCGACGCGGTGCTCGCCGAGGCGGACGCCCGGCAGGTGCCGGTGCACCGCATCTCCCAGGGCAGCGGCGGCATGCTGCTCACCGACGACGAGCTGCGCGCGATGGCCGCCACGGCCGCCGGGCGGTCGGTCGAGCTGAGCCTGTTCGCCCGGCCGGTCGCCGGGTGGGACACCAGCCCGATGGCCACCGCCCCGGCCGGCGGACCGGTCGCCGCCCAGGCTCGCGGCACCGAGCAGCTGGTGCACGTGCTGGAGGACATCCGCCGCACCGCCGACGCGGGCATCCGCAGCGTGCTGATCACCGATCTCGGCGTGCTCAAGGTGGCCGCGGCGATGCGCGCGGCCGGCGACCTGCCGCCGGACCTGCAGTTCAAGATCAGCGTCCAGATGGGACTGGCGAACCCCGCCTCGGTGCGCATCGCCGAGGACCTGGGCGCCGACACCTACAACGTGCCGACCGACCTCAGCATCGGGCAGCTGGCCGCCATCCGCGCCGCCACCGACCTGCCGCTGGACGTCTACGTCGAGGCGCCCGACGACATGGGCGGCTTCGTCCGGCACTTCGAGATCGCCGAGATCGTGCGCGTCGCGGCCCCGGTGCACGTCAAGTTCGGGCTGCGCAACGCGCCGAACATCTACCCCAGCGGCACCCACCTGACGCCGACGGCGGTGGCGCTCGGCCGGGAGCGGGTGCGCCGCGCGCAGATCGGCCTGGACCTGCTGCGCCGCTACGCCCCGGACGCCGCGGGCTCGCAGCTGGCCGCCCCCGGCTTGGCGGTGCCGGTACCCGGATAGTCCACTTCGGACCGGAGGCGGGCGTTGACGGGGTCGCGCGCCGCGGCCAGAGTAGGCCTGCAACGGCTGCGGTGAAGGAGTCGCGAATGGCAGCGCCCGCCCACGTTCCGGACGTGTTCGACCCGCGCAGGTACGCCGACGGCGTGCCGCACGACGACTTCGCCTGGCTGCGGCGGCACGCGCCGGTGAGCCGCCAGGAGGAGCACGAGATCGGCGACTGGCCCGCCGGGCCCGGGTTCTGGGCCGTCACCAGGTATTCCGACGTCGTCGCGGTGCTGAAGTCCGCCGCGACGTACTCGTCCTGGCTGGGCGCCACCCAGATCCGCGATCCCGACCCGGCGGACCTGCCGTTCATCCGCAGCATGATGCTCAACCTCGACCCGCCGGAGCACGGGCGGCTGCGCCGCCTGGTCAGCCGCGCGTTCACGCCCCGGCGGATCGACCGGTTCCGGCACGAGGTCGCGGAGCGGGCCCGCCTGCTCGTCGACGGCGTCGTCGAGCGCGGCGAGTGCGACCTGCCCGCCGAGGTCACCGACGACTACCCGCTGCGCAACCTCGCCGATCTGCTCGGCGTGCCGGAGTCGGACCGGCGGATGCTGCTGGAGTGGACCAACCGCGTGATCGGCTACCAGGACCCGGAGCACTCCGAAGTGGTCCGCGACGCGGACGGCAAGCCGGTCAACCCGCGTTCCCCGGCGATGCTGGCGGACATGTTCGCCTTCGCCCAGGACCTCGCGGCGTTCAAGCGCCGGAATCCGGCCGACGACGTGATGACCGCGCTGGCCACCGCCGAGCCGGACGGGCGCGGCCTGGCCGACGCCGAGCTGGAGATGTTCTTCTTCCTGCTTTCGGTGGCGGGCAACGACACCGTGCGCAGCGCGCTGCCGGGCGGGATGCTCGCCTTCGCCGAGAACCCCGACCAGCTGCGGCTGCTGCTGGAGGATCCCGGGCTGCTGGACTCCGCCGTGGAGGAGACGCTGCGCTACCACCCGCCGGTGCTCAGCTTCCGCCGGACCGCGACCGCCGACACCGAACTCGGCGGCCGGCGCATCGCCGCCGGGGACAAGGTCGTGGTCTTCCACTGCTCGGCGCACTTCGACGAGCGGCGGTTCCCCGACCCGCACCGCTTCGACATCCGGCGCGCGCCCAACGACCACGTCGCCTTCGGCAACGGCCCGCACGTCTGCCTGGGCGCGCATTTCGCCCGGCTGCAGCTGCGGGCGTTCTACCGCGAGGCGCTGTGGCGGATGCGCGACCTGCGGGTCGCCGGGCCGGTCGAGCGCCTGGTGTCGAACTTCATCAACGGGGTCAAGCACCTGCCGGTGGCGTTCACGCCGGGGACCAGGTGATCGACGGCGGGTCCTGGACATGCCCCTTATGGTCGGTCGGTGACCGCCGCCACAGCCCTTCGCTCCCGGTCCGGCCGCTGGATCATCGTCGCCACGATCCTCGGCTCCGGGGTGGCGTTCCTGGACGGCTCCGTCGTCAACGTCGCGCTGCCGGCGATCGGCCGGGACGTGGGCGGCGACCTCAGCGTCCTGCAGTGGGTGCTGGACGCCTACCTGCTCACACTAAGCGCCTTGCTGCTCCTCGGCGGCGCGCTCGGTGACCGCTACGGCCGCCGCCGCGTCTACACGCTCGGCCTAGTGCTGTTCACACTGGCTTCGCTGGGCTGCGGCCTGGCGCCGAACGGCGCGGCCCTGATCACCGCCCGCCTGCTGCAGGGCGTCGGCGGCGCGCTGCTGGTGCCCGGCAGCCTGGCGCTGATCAACTCCACGATCCGCCACGACGACCGCGGCGAGGCGGTCGGCCGCTGGGCCGGGCTGACCGGCGTGGCCTCGGCGATCGGCCCGTTCGTGGGCGGGTGGCTGGTGGACGCGGCGTCCTGGCGGTGGGTGTTCTTCATCAACGTCCCCATCGCGGCGGCCGCGCTGCTGGCGCTGCGGCACGTGCCGGAATCCCGCGGCCCGGCCGCCGCCGGGCCGCTGGACGTCCTCGGCGCGATCACCGTGACCGTCGGGCTGGCCGGTGCTGTGTACGCCCTGATCGAGATCCCGACGAACGGGTGGAACGCCGCCAGCGCGGCGGCGGCCGTGGTGGGCGTCGCCGCGCTGGTCGCGTTCCCGCTGATCGAGTCGCGCCACCCGGACCCGCTGCTGCCGCTGTCGTTGTTCCGCTCCGCGCAGTTCACCGGCGCGAACCTGACGACCTTCAGCGTTTACGCGGCATTGAGCGGTGCGTTGTTCCTGCTGTCGCTGCAGTTGCAGCAGTCGATGGGCTACACCGCCCTCGCCGCGGGGATCGCGACGCTGCCGATCACGATCATCATGCTGCTGGTGTCCGGGCGCGTCGGCGCGCTCGCGCAGCGCACCGGGCCGCGCCTGCCGATGAGCATCGGCCCGGTCGTCTGCGGGGTCGGCCTGGCGCTGCTGACCTGGGCGGTGCCCGGCAGCACCTACCTCAGCGGCGTGCTGCCCGGCGTCCTGGTGTTCGGCGTCGGCCTGTCCATCACGGTGGCGCCGCTGACCTCGGCGGTGCTCGCCTCCGTCAGCCCGGACAACGCCGGTGTCGCCTCCGGTGTGAACAATGCGGTGTCCCGGCTGGCGGGCCTCCTCGCGGTCGCGGTGCTCCCGGTGATCGCCGGGTTGTCGCACACCGGCGCGGGCGAGCCGCTCGGCCCCGGTTTCGGGCAGGCGATGCTGATCTCCGCGGTCATGTGCGCGGCCGGCGGCGTGCTGGCGTGGCTGACCATCGACCGCGCCCGGCGTGTCGAGACGTACCCGCTGCCGGGCCTGAACCACGCCTGCCAGGACCCGTGCACGTGCGACCTCGACCGGAATCCAGACCGGTGAAGTTCCGGATATCGGCCGCGAATTGGGCCGTTTGGACTAGGATTCGCACACCCCGTTCGCCGACCCCGACGGAAGTGACGCCCACGTGGAGCTGGACAACGCCGTCTTCCACCTCATGCGCCGCGCCATGCAGGAACACACGTCGAGCTGGCAGTCCCGCCTGCCGCACCTGACGAAACCGCAGTACGCGGTGCTCAACGCGATCCGGGCGAACCCCGGCATAGAGCAGGCTCAGCTCGGTCAGCGGGCCGCGATCGACAAGGCGACCCTCGCCTCCCTGCTGGTCCGGATGGAGCAGCGCGGATTGGTGCACCGCACCGTCGACGACGCCGACCGGCGCCGCCGCCTCCTGCGACTCACCCCGATCGGCGAGGCCGAACTGCGCGTCGTCGAACCGATCGCCGACCGGGTGGACATCGAACTGCTCGACCGGCTCACCCCGGCCGAGCGCGCCGAGCTGCTCCGCCTGCTCGACAAGCTCGCCCCCCGCGACCGGCTGGTCAACTGATCCGCACCCCCGGCGCGCCCGTCATGCGGCGGAGCTCGCCGCGGTCAGGCGGTGCATCCGCAGCAGCCACAGCTCCAGTTCGGAGAGCTGGCCGTCCAGGCTCTCGCTGCCGTACATGTCCGGGCTCGCGCGCAGGGTGTTCAGCTCCTCCCAGCGCTGTTCCATCTGCTCGACCATCTCCCGCAGCGTCACCTGGTGCTCCTCTCCCCGACGTGCAACACCGCCGATGACGCTACGGCGTTTCCGTGCACGCTCGGTAAGGCCGAAAGTCACGGTTTCACCCGATCTTCCGGAACCGATCGGGACCATCCCGGGTACCCGTTGTGATCTCATCGGTGCATGAGACGAGGGCGCCGAGGCCACCCCTGCGAACCCGACACCAGCCGGATCGGCCTGTGGCGGTGCGACGTCTGCGGCCAGCAGTGGGAGATCCACGGAGTGGCCGACAACCCCCGAATCCGCAAGGTGAGCCGAGTCGGCTGGTTCCTCGCCAAGCTGCTCGGCTGACCGGTCGTCACCGCTCGAGGGCCGGGCGCTTGCCGTCGAAGGTCCAGCCCGGGATGAGGTACTGCATCGCCAGCGCGTCGTCGCGGGCGCCGAGGCCTTCTCGCCGGTAGAGCTCGTTCGCCTCGGCCACCCGGGTCATGTCGAGCTCCACGCCGAGCCCCGGGGCCGTCGGCACCGGTAGCCGGCCGTCGGTGATGACCAGCGGCTGCCGGGTGAGCCGCTGGCCGTCCTGCCAGATCCAGTGCGTGTCGATGGCCGTGATCTCGCCGGGCGCCGCCGCGGCGACGTGGGTGAACATCGCCAGCGACACGTCGAAGTGGTTGTTCGAGTGCGAACCCCACGTCAGGCCCCACGCGTCGCAGAGCTGCGCGACGCGCACCGAGCCGCTCATCGTCCAGAAGTGCGGGTCGGCCAGGGGGATGTCGACGGCGTCGGCGCGGATCGCGTGGCCGAGCTCGCGCCAGTCGGTGGCGATCATGTTCGTCGCCGTGGGCAGCCCGGTGGCCCGCCGGAACTCCGCCATCACCTCCCGTCCCGAGTACCCGCGCTCCGCGCCGCACGGGTCCTCGGCGTAGGCGAGCACGTCGTGCAGGCCCCGGCACAGGTCGATCGCCTCGGACAGCAGCCACCCGCCGTTGGGGTCGAGCGTGATGCGGGCCTCCGGGAACCGTTCGGCCAGCGCCGTGACGACCTCGATCTCGGCAGGTCCGGGCAGCACGCCGCCCTTGAGCTTGAAGTCGCGGAACCCGTAGCGGGCCTGCGCCGCTTCGGCCAGCCGCACGACGGAATCCGGCGTCAGCGCCTCCTCGTGGCGCAGCCGCGACCAGTCGTCGGCGTCGGCCGGCTCGTCGGCCGGGGCTCGGTAGGCCAGGTCGGTCCTGGTGCGGTCGCCGACGAAGAACAGGTAGCCCAGCACCGGCACCTCGTCGCGCTGCTTGCCGTCGCCGAGCAGCTCCGCGACCGGCACGCCGAGGTGCTTGCCGAGCAGGTCGAGCAGCGCGGACTCCAGGGCGGTCACGGCGTGCACCGCGACGCGCAGGTCGAAGGTCTGCGTGCCGCGGCCGCCGGAATCCCGGTCGCCGAAGCGGTCGCGCACGCCGGCCAGCACGGCGTGGTACCGCGCGACCGGCTGCCCGACCACCAGGTCCCGGGACTCCTCCAAGGTGATGCGGATGGGTTCCCCGCCGGGCACCTCGCCGACCCCGGTGCGGCCTTCGGAGTCGGTGAGGATCACCAGGTTCCGGGTGAAGTGCGGGGCGTGCGCCCCGCTGAGGTTGAGCAGCATGCTGTCGTGCCCCGCGACGGGAACGACCTGCATTCCGGTCACCAACGGGCCGTGCTGAGCGGTCATGATCGGCATCCTCCGCGGTCAGTGCTCGCCGAGCGCGCCGTCGATGCGGCGCCACGAGCCGTCGGGATTGTCGTCGGCCGGCGCGCCGGGGGGCAACGCCGCCGGACCGTCCTGGTGGGCGACCGGGCGGAGGAACCCGTCGATGGCGGCCGCGCCGACCGAGGTCACCCCGAAGTCCGATGTGGACGGGAACGGTCCGCCGTGGACCATCGCGTGGCCGAACGCCGGCTCCAGCTCGGCGCCGGTGGCCTGGGCTACCGCCCGCTCTCCCCCACCGCAGACCGGGATGCGGCCGGTCCGGTCGGTCATCGGGACTCCTCGGGCAGGCGCTCGACGAGTCCGGCCAGCAGCGCGAGCTCGGGCTCGCCGAGGTCGACCAGCGGCGGGCGCACGGGCCCGGCCGGGCGGCCGATGACCTTCATGCCCGCCTTCACGATGCTTACCGCGTAACCGGCGCGCCGGTTGCGGATGTCGCAGTACGGCAGCACGAAGTCGTCGAGGTACCGGTACACGGCGGCGCGGTCGTGGTCGCGCACCGCCCGGTAGAAGCGCATCGCGAACTCGGGCACGAAGTTGAACATCGCCGACGAGTACGTGGTGACGCCCAGCTCCAGGTACGGCAGCGCGAAGGTCTCTGCGGTGGGCAGGCCGCCGATGTAGGTGAGCCGGTCGCCCAGCCGCGAGTACAGGCGGGTCATCTTCTCGATGTTGCCGACCCCGTCCTTGAACCCGACCAGGTTCGGGCAGTCCTCGGCCAGCGCGGCGACGGTCGTCTCGTCGAAGACCGCGTTGGCGCGACTGTAGAGGATCACGCCGAGGCCGGTGGCCGCGCAGACCGCGCGGACGTGGGCGGCCAGCCCGTCCTGGTCCGCCTCGGTCAGGTACGGCGGCAGCAGGAGCAGGCCGTCGGCCCCCGCGCGTTCGGCGGAGCGGGCCATCTCGACGGCCATCGCGGTGCCGTACCCGGCCGGGGCGATCACCGGCACGCCCTCGGGCGCCTCCTGCGCGGCCGCGGTGACCACCGACTCGACTTCGGCCGGGGTCAGCGAGAAGAACTCACCGGTGCCGCCGGCCGCGAAGAGCCCGGCCGCCCCGAACCCGCCCAGCCAGCCGATGTTCTCCCGGTAGGCGGCCTCGTCGAAGCCGTGGTCTGGCCGGAAGTGCGTCACGGGGAACGACAACAGCCCGCCGGCCAGCTGCCGGGCCACATCGGTGGGCGAATACGCGGACATCGGCAGATCTCCTTCATCGGGCGGATTCATCTGACTGCGCCGGCCCTGGCGGCGGTGGGCACCGGTGGTCGCTCCCCGCGGCTCCGCCGGAGCGCCGCGCAGCGCCTGCGCATGACCCAGCCGCCGCTGACGCGGCAGATCCAGCAACTGGAGAAGGAGCTCAAGGTCCAGCTGTTCGACCGCACCAGCCGCACGGTGCGGCTGACGCCGGCCGGGCGCGCCTTCCTGCAGGACGCGCGACGCCTGCTGCACGAGGCCGAGAACGCCTCGTTGTCGGTGCGGCGGGTGACCTCGGGCCAGGCGGGCATCATCCGGATCGGCTTCACCGCGACCTCGGCGTACGGGGTGCTGGGCGGCTTGCTGGCGACCGTTCGCGAACACCTGCCGCAGGTGGACGTCGTGCTGCACGAGCTGGTCACCCGCGACCAGATCGACCGCCTGTCCGGCGGTTCCCTGGATCTCGGGCTGGCCCGCCCGCCCGCCGCGCGGCCCGAGCTGGAGTCGCGCCGGTTCCGCGCGGAACCGCTGCTGGCGGCCCTGCCCGCCGGGCATCCGCTCGCCGACGGCGCGAAACCCCTGGAGCTCGCCGAATTCCACGGCACCGACATGGTGATGTACTCCCCGACCGAGGCCCGGTACTTCCACGAACTGCTCGTCACCACCTTCGGCAACGCCGACGTGCAGCCGACCTACGTGCAGCACGTCAGCCAGATCCACACGGCCCTGGCGCTGGTCCAGGTCGGCCTCGGCACCGCCTTGGTGCCGGCACCGCGGCCCGGCTGCACTTCGAAGGCGTGACGTTCCGCGAAGTTGGGCTCCCCGAACCGAATCCCGTTGAACTGCACCTTGTTTGGCGCCGAACGAACGACAACCCAGCCCTGCACGCACTGCTCGACCTGCTGTGACCGGGGTCCGCCGCCCGCTCCTCATGCGTCTGCATCGGACGGCTGTCGTGGTCGGCGCCGGGACCGGATCAGCTTCTGCAGCAGCGGAAGCAGGACGACCAGGAGCAGCAGCGCGAACAGGATGGCGGAGATCGGCCTCGTGACGAAGCCGGCCGGGTCTCCGTCGAAGAGCAGCAGCGACCGGCGCAGCGAGGTTTCGAGCAGCGCGCCGAGCACGAAGGCCAGCACCAGCGGCCCGGGCTCGAAGCCGAACTTCTTCATCAAGTAGCCGAGGGCGCCGAAGGCGATCACCAGCCCGATGTCGAAGACGCTGTTGCGGACGGTGTACGCGCCCACCAGCGTGATCAGCACGGTGATCGGGGCGAGGACGGTGGCGCGCACGCGGAGGATCTGCACGAACAGCCCGACCAGCGGGATGCTCATGACCAGCAGCAGGATGTTCCCGACGTACATCGAGTTCACCACGCCCCAGAACAGTTCCGGCCGCTCGTCCACGAGCTGGGGCCCAGGGGTCACGCCCTGGATCAGCAGGGCGCCGAAGATCATCGCCATCGTCGCGTTCGCCGGGATGCCCAGCGTCAGCAGCGGGATGAACGACGACGTCGCGGCCGCGTTGTTCGCCGTCTCCGGCGCGGCCACGCCCTCGACCGCGCCGCTGCCGAACCGCTCCGGCGTCTTCGACCAGCGCTTCTCCAGCGCGTACGCCGCGAGCGAGGAGAGCGTGGCGCCGCCGCCCGGGAGCACTCCCAGCACGAACCCGAGCACCGAGCCCCGGCCGATCGCCCCCGCCGAGCGCCGGAGATCCACGCGGGACGGCCACGCGTTGGCCACCCGGGTGACCGCCGCCGCGCCCTGCCGCCGTTCCTCCAGGCCGTGGAGGATCTCGCCGAGCCCGAAGAGGCCCATCGCGATGGGGACGAAGTCGAGCCCGTCCGACAGCGGCAGCAAGCCGAAGGTGAACCGCTCGGCGCCGGTGAACGCGTCCCGGCCGACCACCGCCAGCAGCAGCCCGATGCAGGCGGCCACGACCGCCTTCAACCGGCCGCCGCTGCTCACGGTGGCGACCAGCAGGATGCCGAGCAGGGCGAGGGCGGTGTACTCGGGCGGCCCGAAGTCGAGCGCGAACCCGGCGATCAGGGGTGCCAGCACCGAAAGCACGACGATCGAGGCGGTGCCGCCGACGAACGACCCGATCGCCGCGATCCCGAGCGCGGTGCCGGCCTTGCCCTGCCGGGCCAGGGCGTGGCCGTCGAAGACGGTGACCACGGAGGACGCCTCGCCGGGCAGCCGCAGCAGCACCGACGTGATGGTGCCGCCGTACTGGGCGCCGTAGAAGATGCCGGCCAGCATGATGATCGCCGTCACCGGTTCGACGTCGAAGGTCAGCGGCAGCAGGATCGCGATCGTCGCGGCCGGGCCGAGACCGGGCAGCACCCCGACCAGCATCCCGATCACGACGCCGATCAGGCAGTAGAGCAGGTTGGTGGGTTCGAGGACGACGCCGAACCCGTCGAGCACCGGAGTCAGATCCATCGCCGCTCCTAGAACAGGTGGGGAATCGGCACGTTCAGGGCGCCGACGAAGATCAGGTAGAAGACCGCCACGATGCCGACGGCGCCGAGGACGGACAGCCGCCACGACTCGCGGCCGAGGAAGCGCAGCCACGCGAAGACCAGCAGCGCGCCCGGGATCTCGAACCCGATCACGCCGACCAGGGCGGCGAACCCGGCCATGCCGGCCACCGCGCCGAGCACCGGCAGGCCGGACGACGACAGCCCTTCGGCGTCGTTCGTGCGCCGCGCCAGCAGCGCGAGCACCACGCCGAGCGCCGCGATCGCGGCGCTGACCAGGAACGGCCAGGTTCCGGCGGACGGCGCGGCCGCACTGCCCAGGCCCAGCGCCCACGAACCGGCCATCCCGCTGCCGCCGATGCCGGCGATCACCAGCGCCACCACCAGGTTCGCGGCCGCGCCGGCCGGTTGACCGTCGCGCCGGGCATCGCTCACTTCGGCCCGCCGAGGTCGATGCCGTAGCGCTGGATAAGGGTTCGGTAGCTCTCCAGCGAGCCGGTCCACTCCTGCGCGACCTGCGCGCCGTCGACCTCGTGCGGGGTGAGCAGGTTGTCCTCGTTGAACTTCCGGTACCGCTCGGTGGCGAACGTCGTCCGGAACGCCTGGCGCAGCCGGTCCACGACCTCCCGGGGCGTGCCCTTCGGGGCGACGACCGCGCGGAACTGCGAAACCCGTACGTCGTAACCCTCTTCCACGGCCGTCGGGGTGTCCGGGAGGTACTGGTTGCGCTGCGCGGCGAAGGTGACCAGCGGGACCAGCTCGCCCGCCCGGATCTGGCCGATCGCCTCGCCGAGCTGGACGGAGGCGACGTCCACCTGGTCGCCGAGCACGGCGGTCATAGCGGGCGATCCGCCGTCGAACGGGACCGCGGTGCCGGCGATCCCCGCCTGCTTGAACAGCAGTTCCTGGGAGAGCTGGCTGCCGGTGCCGACGCCGGTGGTGCCGAACTTGAGGTTCCGGTGCGCGTCGACGAGGCCCCGCACCGACTTCAGGCCGGAGGCCGCGTTGGCGACCAGCACGTAGTCGTCCTGCGAAATCCCGGTGACCACCTCGAAATCGTCGATCGCGACGGCTTCCTGCGGCGCGGCCGCCAGCGGCGTGATCGCGGTCAGCGAGGCGTTGATGACCATGATGTGCTGACCGTCCGGCTGCTTCCCGGCGAGTTCCCCGGCGGCCAGGGCGCCGTTGGCGCCGGGCGTGTTGACCACGGGCATCGGGACGCCGAGGTCGTCGGCCGCGCCCTGGGCCAGCGCGCGGCCGATCAGGTCGGTGCTGCCGCCCGGGGCCTGGCCGATCGTCATGGTGACCGGCCCGCTCGGGAACTTCCCGCCGCCACCGCTGGAGAGGTTCCCGCCGCACGCGGCGAGCGACAGGGAAAGAGCCGCGGCGAGCACGGACACCGCCCCTCGGACTGGCGCCTTCGACATCACCTGGGTCAATGCCTTCTCCTTCGGTCCGCTGGGCCGCGCGCTCGGTGTGAGTGCCGTCACGGTGAGGAACGCTGCGCAGCCTAAGAGCGCGAAAAATGCGTGTCCATGGCTATTTCGGCATCGACCGATACCTTGCGCGCATCGCCGGGCGTCGCCGCCGCGCGAGCCGGGGTGGGGCCGGGCCGCCGAGTGTCCAATGCGGACCGGGTATTGATCGATGTCGAATCGGTGTTGGACCGGCATCGGTGCGCGAACCTAATGTCCTGGTCACCGCGGGGTGATCCGCGAAACCGCCGGAACGGAGAAGGAAGACCCATGACCACGACCGAATCCGCCACGCTGGACCGGATCACCGGAGTCAAGATCTCCTCCGTGACGCTGCCGCTACCCACCCCCATCAGCGACGCGAAGGTGCTGACCGGGCGGCAGCAGCCGATGACCGAGGTGGCGATGCTGTTCGCCGAGATCACCACCGCGGGCGGGCTGGAGGGCGTCGGCTTCAGCTACTCCAAGCGGGCCGGCGGCCCCGGCCAGTACGCGCACGCCCGCGAGATCGCCCCGGTGCTGCTCGGCGAAGACCCCAGCGACATCGCCAAGATCTGGGACAAGCTCGTCTGGGCGGGCGCCTCCGTCGGCCGCAGCGGCCTGTCGGTCCAGGCGATCGCCGCCTTCGACGTGGCGTTGTGGGACCTCAAGGCCAAGCGAGCGGGGCTGCCGCTGGCGAAACTCCTCGGCTCCCACCGGGATTCGGTGCGCTGCTACAACACCTCCGGCGGCTTCCTGCACGCGCCGATCGAGGAGGTCCTCGACCGCGCCGCGGAATCGGTGGCCAACGGCATCGGCGGCATCAAGATCAAGGTCGGGCATCCCGACAACGCCACCGACCTCGCCCGCGCGACCGCGGTGCGGGAGGAGATCGGCGCGGACGTCGCGCTGATGGTCGACGCCAACCAGCAGTGGGACCGGCCCACCGCGCGCCGCATGTGCCGCGCCCTGGAGCCGCTGAACCTGGTGTGGATCGAAGAGCCGCTGGACGCCTACGACTTCGAGGGGCACGCGGTGCTGGCCGCGAACTTCGACACCTCGATCGCCACCGGCGAGATGCTGACCAGCGCGGCCGAGCACCGCGAGCTCATCCACGCCGGCGGCGCCGACATCGTGCAACCGGATGCCCCGCGCGTCGGCGGCATCACGCAGTTCCTCAAGGTGATGACGCTGGCCGACGACCGGAACCTCCAGCTCGCGCCGCACTTCGCGATGGAGATCCACGTCCACCTCGCCGCGGCGTACGCCCGCGAGCCGTGGGTCGAGCACTTCGAGTGGCTGGACCCGCTGTTCGACGAGCACCTCGAGATCTCCGGCGGCCGGATGCACATCTCCAGCCGCCCCGGGCTCGGCGTGACGATCAGCGACCAGGCCCGCGCCTGGACCGTCGCGCACGAGGAATTCCGCGACCGGGGTCCGCTCTGAAGGCCGTAGCGGTCACAGGCGCTCGAACCGGATCACCGACAGCGCCGCCGCGGCCAGGTCGGTGACGTCGCCCCGTTCAGCGGGTTCGGGTTCGGAGGTGGCCCAGTATTCCAGTGCGACCGTCAGGGCACCGATCAGCGTGTGCGACAGCAACCTGGCTTCGAGGCCCTGCGGGTCGAGCCCGGCGCGTTCGCCGAGGACGGGACGCAACTCGTCGGTGAGCTCATGGGCCGCGACCATCCACCGCGCGCGAATTCCCGGCACCGAGGTCAGGACGACGAAGAGGTCCCTCGTGGGGACCACGTGAGCGTAACGATCCCGGCGGAACGCCTCTACGAACGCCGCATGCACGGACGTCTTCACCGGTTCTTCCGCGGGCCTGTCCGCCAGGTAGCCGACGAAGTCGCGGATACCGGCGACCACGATCGGGGTGAGCGCGTCCTCCTTGGCATCGCAATGCCGGTAGAAGGTTCGCACCGAGATTCCGGCGGCACGCGCGATGTCCTCCACCGAGGTCGCTTCGAACCCGCGCTCGAGGAACAGGCGGGCCGCGCCGGCCGCGATGTCCAGCTTCGTGGCCAGCCGCCGCCGATCCAGCAAGGACGACTCCGGTTCGGTCACTTCTCCTCCTGGGTGTGTCTTGACACACACTAGCATCGTGGCACAGGCTGGCGACCTGTCACAGATGCGCACCTCCTGCTTGATCGCCACGAAAGGGCAGAAGCATGCCCCGCACCTTCCTCGTCACCGGCAGCGCCTCCGGAATCGGCGCTGCGACCAGCGCACATCTACGCGAACAGGGCTCTCGGGTGATCGGCGCCGACCTGCGCGACGCCGACATCACCGCCGACCTCGCCACCGAAGCGGGGCGGGCCACGCTGGTCGACCGAGCCCACGACATGACCGGTGGTCGACTCGACGGCGTGATCGCGTGCGCCGGCATCGCGCTGTTCGACCCGCTGACGATCAGCGTCAACCACTTCGGCGCGGTCGCCGCCCTCGAAGGCCTGCGCCCGCTCCTCGCCCGCGGCACCGATCCTCGCGCGGTCGTGATCTCGTCGGTCGCGTCGCTGCACCCGACCGATCCCGGCATCGTCGACGCCGCACTCGCCGGCGACGAGGACGCCGCAGTGGCTGCCGCCCGCGCCGCGGTGGAGCGCGGCGACGGCGCGCAGGTATATGCGTCCTCGAAGGCCGCGATCGCGCGATGGGTGCGCCGAACCGCGATCACACCGGAATGGGCGGGCGCGGGAATACCGCTCAACGCCATCGCTCCCGGCACCATCGTCACGCCGATGATCCAGGACATGCTCGACACCGAAGCCGGTCGCCGGGCCATCGACGGCAGCGTCCCCATGCCACTGCACGGCCACGCCCGGCCCGAGCAGATCGCGCCGCTGCTCGCTTGGCTCACCTCCCCCGAGAACTCCCACATCACCGGCCAGGTGGTGTTCGTCGACGGCGGCGCCGACGCGGTCCTGCGCGGCGACCGGTCCTGGTAGCGGGGCCGCAGGAAGGAACGACGAATGGCACTTCACCGAAGCCGGGAACGGCGGACCGGACGCGTCATCTCGGCTGCCGCCATCTGCTCCGCACTGGTCGCTTCGGGCTGCGCCGGGACCGATCCGGCGTCACCCGATCTCGGAACCACCGTCGAAGAAGCCTACGCATACGCATTCCCGCTGTACGAACTGGCGCGGCATCGGTGGAACGCGCTCGAAACACCCGGCAGCAGAACCGCCACGACCCTGAACGCCTTCGCGCACTCCCGGTCGCTTCCCGGTCCCGACGACACCTGGGCGAACGGGCCGAGCGAAGACGTGCTGTACTCGACCGCCTGGCTGGATCTCGCACAAGGCCCGGTCCACCTCGACACCCCGGACACGGGGGACCGCTTCTACGTGCTGACCCTGATCGACTTCTACTCCAACACCTTCTTCTACGCCGGCGAACGCACGACGGGGACGCAGGCGCAGAAGTACTTCGTCGTCGGGCCGGACTGGCAGGGGCAGGCGCCTGCGGACGCGACATTGGTGCGCGCATCGACCAACGACGTGTACGTCAACCTGCGGATCCAGACCGACGGCCCCGCCGATCAGGCCGCGACGAACGCCGTGCAGGACGGATTCCGGTTCACCCCGGCGCAACCGGCGCCCCGACCCGGACCGAAGCGGATCCGGCCCGTCGAAGGTGATCCGAAGAGCTACGTCGACGTCGTCAACCAGATGATGGCCCTCGATCCACCACCCGCCGAGGAGGCTGGGCTCGTCGACCGGTTCCGCGAGGTCGGCATCTGCGGATCCGGATGCGGCTGGGACGGCTTGCCGGCAGCGGCGAAAGCAGCGTGGACGACGGAATTCCCCAGCCTGGGCCGCTACTTCGAACGGCTCGAGAAGGCCGGCCGCGCAACGGGCTGGACCGACTACAGCTCGCCCGGGAACCTCCTCGGCACCACCGAGCAGAAGGATCACGACCTGCGCGCGTTCGCGCTCGCGACCGGCGGCGGCACGCTCGGAATGTCCAGGGAAGAGGCCAACTACTGGATAACCTTCACCGACGCCGCCGGCGCGCCGCTGCGCGGCACGCAGAACTACGTTCTGCGCCTCCCGCCCGGCGGCATCCCGTCGAATGCCTTCTGGTCGATCACCCTGTACGAGGTTCGCGACAACGGCCAGTTCCCCACGCCGAACCCCATCGACCGCTACGTCATCAGCAGCCAGACCCGGGGGCTGGTCACCAATCCCGACGGAACCATCGATATCGCAGTGCAAGCCACCGAACCCGCGCAGCAGACCGCGAACTGGCTACCGAGCCCTTCGAACGGGAAGAACTTCATCCTGTTCGCCCGGTCTTACGTCCCGGGCCCAGAAGTGCTGGCGGGCAAGTTCACCATGCCACCGGTCAGCCCGCGCTAGGGCGCCGGCGCGGCAGGCGCGACGCCAGCAGCACGATCAGCACCCCCGCGAACGGGACGACCACCAGGCCGAGGCGCAGGCTGACCGCGTCCGCGAGCAGCCCGACGACCGGCGGACCGGCCAGGATGCCCAGCCGGTAGACCCAGCCGACGACCGCGATCCCGGTTCCGCCCGGCAGTCCGGGGAGCTCGTCGGCCGCGTGGAACCCGGCCGGGATGATCGTGGCGACGCCCCAGCCGGCCAGCGCGAATCCGGCCAGCGTGCTCGGGACCGACGGCCACACGAGCGCCGAGCCGACGCCGACGAGCACCGCGATGCCGCCGATGCGCGCGACCGCCCGGTTGCCGAACCGGTCCACCAGGCGATCACCGGAGAGCCGGCCGACCGTCTGCGCCGCTTGCAGCGCGACGAACGCCATGCCCGCGAGAACCGGCGCGGCATCCAGCGAATCACGCAGGTACACCGCGCCCCAGGACGCCGCGGTGTCCTCGACCAGCGCCGCCGCGGCGCACAGCGCGCCCAGCGCCAGCAACGCGAGCAGCAGCTTGAAGCGCGGTCTCCCCCGGTGCCCGCCCGTGCGCTCGGCGTCATCCCGGCCGGGCAGCAGGAACCGGGCGCAGACGACCGCAGCGGCGGCCAGGACGACGGCGGCCGCCGTCAGGTGCGCGGGCAGCGGCAGGGCCGCCCCGGCGGCCAGCGAGCCCGCCGCGCCGCCGATGATCGCGCCGACGCTCCACATCCCGTGGAAGGAGTTGACGATCGACCGCCCGTAGCGCCGCTGCACCCGCAGCCCGTGCGCGTTCATCGCCACGTCCACGATCGCGTCCATCGCACCCGCGAGGAAGAACGCCGCCGCCAGCTGCCACCAGTGCCCCACGAACCCGATCAGCACGAGATCCGCCGCCAGCAGCACCGAGCAGCCGACCGCGACGACCGCCGACCGCCAGCGGGCCAGGATCGGCCCGGCCAGCAGGCCGGCGACCAGCGAGCCCAGCGGCAGCGCCGCGATCGCCGTGCCCAGCGCGGCGTTGGACAGGGCCAGGGCGTCCTTGAGCTCCGGGTAGCGGGGCACGACGCTGGCGAAGCTCGCCCCGTTGACCAGGAACAGCGTGGCCACCGCCAACCGCGCCGCCACCGGCCGCCGATCCGTCGCGACCTCGGGCATACCCGTCCTTCCTCCGGCGTCCCCGACGATCATGCCAAGACCCGCCGGCGCGCGCCGCCGGTTTTCGCGCTCCCCCACGCCGCCGAGTTAGGGTCAGGTGGGGTGAATCCAACTGCCGAGTCCACAGTGGAGGATCAGTTGAGCGTGCCGGTCGAGCTGTCCACCGGGTCCGGGACGTACCTGCTGCGCCGGGCGACCGGCGATGATCTCGGGCCGATCGTCGGATTGCTGGCCGCCGACCAGCTCGGCTCGACCCGGGAGTCCGCCGCCGACCTGACCCCCTACCAGCGGGCTTTCGAGGCGATCGAGGCCGATCCCGCGCAGCTGCTGCTGGTGGCCGCGACGCCGGGCGGCGAGGTCGTGGCGACCATGCAGCTGACGTTCATCCCCGGGCTGGCCCGGCGGGGCGCGCTGCGCGCGCAGATCGAAGCGGTCCGCGTCCACGAGCGGCACCGCAGCCGCGGCCTCGGGCGCGTGATGTTCGACTGGGCCATCGCCGAGTCCCGCCGACGCGGCTGCGCCCTGGTCCAGCTGACCACGGACAGGCAGCGCTCCGGTGCGCACCGCTTCTACGACCGGCTCGGGTTCGAGGCCTCGCACGTGGGCTACAAGCTCCGGCTGTGACCGCCGGTTAGGCTGGCGGGGCGATGCGACGCAAGCTCAGATCGCCGCTGCCCCAGCGGCACGGCCTGGACCCTGTCCGGTTGCGACTGCCCACCGACGGCCACTGGGCCACCGTCCGGGACCACCTCGTCGACCGGATACCGAAGCTCGCCCCGGAACGCATCGACGCCATGCTCCGCGAGGGCCGGATCGTCGGCGTCGACGGCCCGCTCGCGCCCGACGCGCCGTACGCGCCGGGCGGGTTCGTCTGGTTCCACCGCGACCTGCCCGACGAGACGCCGGTGCCGTTCGCCCTGGACGTCGTGCACCGCGACGACGGCCTGCTGGTCGTGGACAAGCCGCACTTCCTGGCCACCACGCCGCGCGGCGGGCACGTCGTGGAGACGGCGCTGGTGCGGCTGCGGCGCGACCTGGACCTGCCGCAGCTCAGCCCGGCGCACCGGCTGGACCGCCTGACCGCGGGGCTGGTCATGTTCGTGCTCAGGCCCGAGCTGCGCGGCGCCTACCAGACCCTGTTCCACGACCGCCTGGTGCACAAGGAGTACGAGGCCGTCGCCCGCTTCGATCCCGGGCTGGCGATGCCGCGCACGGTGCGCAGCCGGATCGTCAAGCACCGCGGCGTGCTCGCCGCCCAGGAAGAACACGGCGAGCCGAACAGCGAAACGCGCATCGAGCTGATCGAGCACCGCGACGGCCTTGGCCGGTACCGGCTGCTGCCGCGCACCGGCCGGACCCACCAGCTGCGGGTGCACCTCAACGGCCTCGGCATCCCGATCCTCGGCGACGACCTCTACCCCGTCGTCCGCGACCGCGCCGCCGACGACTTCACCGCGCCCCTCCAGCTCCTCGCCCGGGCGCTGGAGTTCACCGACCCGATCAGCGGCCGGCGGCGCCGCTTCGAGACCCGCCGGAGCCTGGCGACCTGGTCCGATGTGGACGGTCATTCGGCTCCGGCCGCCTGCACCGCGAACCGAGCGGCTTCCTCGCCATCCGCGCCCGGCCCGGCTCGTGAGGACTACAGGTAGCCCTTGCCGTCGAGGTAGGCCTTGCGCCAGCGGAGGATCTTGGTGTCGGCGAACAGCCCGGCCTTCGCGAAGGGGTCCGCGGCGATGAACTCCTCGGCCGCCGCCCGGGTTTCGACGTCGAGCAGGTAGACGCCGCCGGTGGCCGCATCGCCGTCGTCGGCCAGCTTCGCGCCGCAGGCCAGCAGCAGCTCCTTGTGCTCCTCGAGGAACGCCAGGTGCGCGGGGCGGTTGTCCAGCCGCACCTGCTGGTGGTCCGGCTTGTCGAATGTTTCGATGAAATAAGGCATTTCACTCTCCTAGTCGGACAGCGACCCGGTGCGCCCGGCACCACAGCGGGCGCACCGGGCCGGCGAACAACGGCTCAGCCGAGGAATCCCCAGAGCAGGATCGCGGCGATGTAGATCAAGCCGACCCAGAACATCATGATCACCGTGTAACCCATGACGTCCTTGAGGCGCAGCCGCGACAGCGCCAGCGCGGGCAGGATCCAGAACGGCTGCACCAGGTCGTTCCAGGCGTTGCCGAGCATGACCGACATCGCCACGTCGGGCATCGGCGCGCCGATCGCGTTGGCCGCGTCGACCATGAACGGGCCCTGGATGACCCAGTGGCCGCCGCCGGAGGGCGCGAAGAAGTTGATGACGAACGAGCTGATCAGGCCCCAGAACCCGAGAGTCTCCGGGGTGGAGATGTCCACGAACACCTGCGAGATCGTGCCCACCAGCCCGGAGGCGGCCATGATCGCCATGATGCCCGCGTAGAACGGGTACTGCAGGACGATGCCGGAGATCGTCTTGATGCCCTCACCGAGCTTCGCGACGTAGGCCTGCGGCGTGCCCAGCAGCAGGATGCCCAGGAACAGGATGAAGAAGTTCACCAGGTTCAGGTCCGCCGCGCCGCCCTTGACGAAGTAGACGACCACGTAGACCATGCCGAGCGCGCCGATCAGCAGGCTCAGGACGCGGCTGTTGTTCAGCCGCGACGCGACGGTGACGCCGCCGAAGTCCGCGGACTCGACGGCCGCGGACTTGCTCTCGGTGTGCAGCGCCGGGTCGATCTCCTTGACCGGCTGGCCGGGCTTGGGGTGCAGCATCGCGTTGAGGACCGGCAGCGTGATCAGCACGGCGAGCGCGGTCAGCAGCATCGGCAGCGAGAAGATCGTCTGCCCCAGGGCGATGACGCCCATCTTGCTCTCCAGCGAGTGCCCGCTGGTGGAGATGGTCAGCGGGATCGTCGCCGACAACCCCAGGCCGTACATGGTGAACCCGCTGTAGGCGGCGGCGATGATCAGCGGGTAGTGCACGCCGGGCACCTTCAGCGCCAGCTTCTTCGCCACGATCCCGCCGATGACCAGGCCGAAGCCCCAGTTCAGGTAGGAGCCGACGGCGCCGATCAGGGTGGCGACCGCGACGGCCGTGCGCGGCTGGTGCACCCGGGCGACCACCGCGTCGAGCAGCCGGTCGGTCACCGGCGCGCTGGCCAGCACGTACCCCATGGCCAGGATGACGGCCATCTGGGTGGTGAACGACAGCAGGTTCCAGAACCCGTCGCCCCACGCCTCGGTGATCTCGAGGAAGCCCTTGCCCTCCACCGTCAGCGCCAGCAGCAGGGTCAGGAAGGTCAGCCCGATGGCGAACACGAACGGATCGGGCAGGTACCGGCGCATCAGCTCGGTGAAGAAGTTGGCGATCTTGGTCATCTGTGCTTTCCCTAGCGCGCCGGGGCCTTCCCGGTGCGAAATGTTTCAGAGCGTGGCCACCGGGGTGACCGGCGAACCGGCCGCGCCCGGCAGGTTCAGCGGCGGGGCGGTGAGCAGGAAGCGGCTGCGGCCGCTCGCCCGCAGGTGTCCGGCGAGCGGCGTGAGCCGCCACAGCTCGCCGAGGTGCACGCCGAGCTTGAACAGGCAGTGCTCGTGCAGCGGCAGCACGGCGTTGGGGCCCGGCGCCGCCGGGGCGGGGAACGCCTCCACCGCGTAGTTGTCGGCCACCAGCGCGGCCAGTCCCGACTCGGTGATCCAGCGCAGCAGCTCCGGGTCGCGTCCGTTGAGGACGGCGCCGAACCCGTGCAGCACGTCCGGATCGGGATTCCCCTGCATCGACAGCACCTTCTCGGCGAAGCCGGTGTGCAGGCAGACGATGTCGCCTGGTTCGACGACCACGTCGTCGGCGGCCATGATCTCGGCGAGCGCATCGAAGCCGACGAGGGTGCGCTCACCGCCGAGGTGGGCGTGCAGGTCGATCAGCACGGCCCGGCCCTGCACCGCTTTCCGCGCCATGTGGTCGATCCCGAGCGGCCCGGCCGACGACGTGCTGGCGCCGTGCAGGGTCTGCATGCCCGCGTCGTCGGGCCCGGCCGGACCGACGACGTGCTCCGCGGCGCGGAAACCGTTGTAGAACACCGGTTCCGCAACTCCGTCACCGTCTGCGTCGAACATCGAACCGGCGTGCGCCAGCGAGTCCCACTGCGTCGAGTACTGCAGGTGCAGGACGGCGAGGTCGTCGCAGAGCACATCGGTGTGCCCGGGGTCGATGCGATCCATCTCGAAGTTGTAGTTGACCTCGCCGGCGCGCCGGTTCGGCCGCAGGACCGGCGGGAACCGGTTGGGGTTCAGCGCGGTTCCGCCGGGCAGGTCCAGCGGCAGGCTCAGGCAGTGGGTGACGCCCTCGACGACCTCGGCCACGCCCTCCCGGACCTTCTCCGGCGTGAGCAGGTTCAGCCGCCCCAGGTTGTCGTCCGGCCCGAAATCGCCCCAGTTGGACCCCTCGGGACGCCGCACCCAACGCGGATTCTCCATCTGTGCCTCCAGAAGAACGGGATGCGCAGCTTCCCCGCCGGACGGGGAAGCCGCACCCGGTCGCGCCCGGTTACGCGGGAACCGCCTCGGCGCGCGGCGCCTGGTCGGCCCCGGCACGCTCGTCGTAGTTCGGGCGGCGCAGCAGCAACAGCATGCAGCCGAGGGTCAGCACCACCTGGAAGATCGCGTAGGCGATCACCGCGGTGATCGAACCGGACAGGTTCAGCAGGAACTGGCCGACGATCGGCGTCGTGCCGCCGAGCAGCGTGCCGCACATCTGGTAGCACAGCGAGATGCCGGTGTAGCGCACGTGCGCCGGGAACCGGCTGGCGAGCATGCCCGCCAGGGCCGCGTAGTACAGGCAGTGCGGGATCGTCGCGATCGCCACGCCGAACATCGCCAGCCCGTAGTTCTCGGTGCCGATCAGCACGAACATCAGCGGCAGCAGCACGACCTCGGGCAGCAGCATCACGGTCACCGCGCGGGACCAGCTGCGCATCTTGGTGGCGATGACGGCGCCGAAGGGCTGCACGATGATCTGGGTGATGTTGGCGACCAGGATGATCGTCAGGAACGAGCTCTTGTCGAAGCTGAGGTGGCTGGTGGCCCAGGACAGCGCGAAGGTCGACTTGAAGTAGGTCGCCGACAGGCCGATCGTGCAGGCCCCGATGCCCAGCGCCAGCAGCGCAGGGTGCGAGCGGACGACCTCCCACACCGGCAGCTTGGCGACCTTCTTGCGCTCGATGAGGTTCGCCATCGCCGGCGACTCGGTGACCCGCATCCGGATGAACAGGCCGACCAGCACCAGCAGCGCCGAGGCCAGGAACGGGACGCGCCAGCCCCAGCCCAGGAACGCCTCGTCCGGGAGCTGGCTGATGGCCAGGAAGCTGACCGTGCTCAGGGTGTTGCCGACCGGCGAGCCCTGCTGGGCGAACGCGCCGTACAGGATGGACTTGCCCTTGGGCGCGTGCTCCGAGGCGATCAGCACCGAGCCGCCCCACTCGCCGCCGAGGCCGATGCCCTGCACCATGCGGATGGTCACCAGCAGGATCGGCGCCCACACGCCGATCTGGGCGTAGCCGGGCAGCACGCCGATCAGGGTCGTCGAGATGCCCATCAGCAGCAGCGTGATGACCAGGGTCTTCTTGCGGCCCAGCCGGTCGCCGATGTGGCCGAAGATGACGCCGCCGATCGGGCGGGCCAGGAAGCCGACCCAGAAGGTCGCGAACGCGACCAGGGTGCCGATCGCACCGTCGAGCTCCGGGAAGAAGACCTTGTCGAAGACCAGGGCCGAGGCCGTGCCGTAGATGTAGAAGTCGAACCACTCGATGGTCGAGCCGATGAAGGCCCCGATCCCGGCGCGGTTGGCCGTTCGGCTCTGTTCGCGCGCGTTGGCCGCACCCATGCATTCTCCCTTGAAGCTCGGTGCCGGCGGGCGTCCTCGAACGGCGCCCGCGTCCCGATGTGATGGCGGTAACCGTGCCACCCAAACCTAGACGTGTCCAATACAGAATCAGTGCAACAGTGAGACGTCAGGCTTATTAATTCGCGGGAACGCCCCAGGTGAGCAGCACTCCGGCGATCAGCCGCCCGCTGGCGTGGGCAGGGCTTCTTCGGCGATGCCGAGCACGGTGCGCAGGGCCGCGGAGGTGTTGTCGGTGCGCCAGGCCAGCGCCGCGTGCAGCAGCTTCGGCGCGCCCGCCAGCGGCCGGTAGACCGTGCCGGTCTGCTGGATGTGCTGGCAGGACGTCAGCGTCAGCGTGACGCCGACGCCCGCGGCCACCAGCGCGAGGATGGTGTAGGAATCCGGCGCCTCCTGGACCACGCGCGGGTTGAACCCGGCGGACACGCACGCCTTGACCAGCGCGTCGCGCACCGTGGACCCGGCGTTGGACGGGAAGCTGACGAACGGCTCGTCGGCGAGGTCCTCGATCGCGATGCGCTCCCGCCCGGCCAGCGGGTGGTCCGTCGGCAGCGCGCAGATCAGCTCCTCCACCTCGATCACCCGGGTCTGCACGCCCGGGGTCGGCGAGCCGACCTGGTTGACCGGCAGCCGCACGAAACCCAGGTCCAGCGAGCCGTCGGCGACCTTCGCCAGCGCCACGTTCGCGTAGGTCTGGCCGCGCATCACCAGCTCCAGGCCGGGATGCGCGGCGCGCACCGCGCGGGTCAGCCGGGGCAGCGACTCGTGGCTGGAGGCGCCGGCGAAGCCGACGGTGACCCGCCCGTACTCGCCGCGGCCGGCGGCCTTCGCGGCGCGCACCGCGATGTCGACGTCGTCTAGCGCCGTGCGGGCGGGCTCCAGGAACGACTCGCCGGCGCTGGTGAGCCGGACCGAGCGGGTGTTGCGCTCGAAGAGCTGGACGCCGAGCTCCTTCTCCAGCTGGCGGATCTGCTGGCTCAGCGGCGGCTGCGCCATCTGCAGCCGCTTGGCTGCGCGGCCGAAGTGGAGTTCCTCGGCGACGGCGACGAATGCGGTGAGGTAGCGCAACTCCACGGTCGACCTCTGTTCACCCCGGAACCCGGGGAATCCATAAGAAATGACTCTTGATCCGACACTAATTCAGTATTAGACAGCTATCAATGCCGCCTGGCAATGTGCTGTGCATTCGAAGCGCACACCGAGGAGCCCCGACGATGCAGAACCCGGTCGCCGAGTCGACGACGCCGGTCCCGCGGCCCGACAAGACCATGACGATGCGGGACGCGATCGCCGCGTTCGTCCCGGACGGGGCGACGGTGGCGCTGGAGGGCTTCACGCACCTGATCCCCACCGCGGCCGGGCACGAGATCATCCGGCAGGGCCGCAAGGACCTCACCGTCGCGCGGATGACCGCCGACATCGTGACCGATCAGCTCATCGCCGGCGGCTGCGTCCGCAAGCTCGTCTCGTCGTTCGTCGGCAACTCCACCGCCGGCTCGCTCGGCGAGCTGCGCCGCCGCATCGAGACCGGGCAGCCCGCGCCGCTGGAGTTCGAGGAGTACAGCCACTACGGGATGATCTGCCGGTACCTCGCCGGCGCCCAGCGGCTGCCGTTCTACCCGCTGCGCTCCTACGGCGGCAGCGACGTGCCGGCGGTGAACCCCGGCATCCGCAAGGTGACCTCGCCGTTCCCGGGCCCGGACGGCGAAGCGGAGCAGATCTACGTGGTGCCGCCGCTGAACCCGGACGTCACGATCGTGCACGCGCAGCGCGCCGACCGGGCCGGCAACACCCAGATCTGGGGCCTGACCGGCATCCAGGCCGAGGCCGTCTACGCCGCGAAGCACGCGATCATCGTGGTCGAGGAGGTGGTGGCCGACGAGGTGATCCGCTCCGACCCCAACCGCACGGTCATCCCGGCGCACGCGGTGGACGCGGTGGTGGAGTGCCCGCGCGGCGCGCACCCGGCCTTCGCGCAGGGCTACTACGACCGGGACGGCGACTTCTACCGCGGCTGGTCGCACATCAGCAAGGATCCCGAGCGGCTGCAGGCCTGGCTGGACGAGTGGATCCGCGGCACCCGCGACCACGCCGAGTACCTCGAGAAGCTCGGCGCCGAGCACTGGGCGGGCCTGGCGGTGGGCGAGGCGTGGAGCGAACCGGTCAACTACGGGCGCCGGCTCTGACGGGCAGAACGAAAGGATTTGTCGTGATGAACGCTGTGTCCACCAGTTCTACGGGGTCCACCAGTTCTACGGGGTCCACCAGTTCTACGGGGTCCACCGGTTCGACGGGGTCCACTGTGGCCGTTACGTCCTCCGAGCTGCTCGCCGCGGTCGCGTCGCGGGAGCTGGCCGGCAAGAACACCGTCTTCGCCGGGATCGGGCTGCCGACGCTGGCGGTGTCGCTGGCGCAGCTGACCGTCGCGCCCGGCATCGAGATCGTCTACGAGTCCGGGGTGTGCGGGGCGCACCCGTCGCAGCTGCCGGAGACGATCGCCGACGCGGTGCTGATCACCGATTCCGAAGCGGTGCTGCCGATGACGGCGCTGTTCGGCTACGTCCTGCAGGGCGGCCGGATCGACGTCGGGTTCCTCGGCGCGGCGCAGATCGACAGGTGGGGCAACCTGAACTCGTCGGTCATCGGCGACTGGTACGCGCCGAAGGTGCGGCTGCCCGGCTCGGGCGGGGCGATGGAGGTGATGGCCAACTCCCGCGAGGTGTTCGTGGTGATGCGCCGCCACGACCCGCGTTCCTTCATGTCCGAACTGGACTTCTGCACCTCGCCGGGCCCGGACCGGGCGCTGCAGGACGGGATCCGGCCGCTGGGCGCGGGCGTCACGCGGGTGATCACCGACCTCGGCATCCTGGCGCGCGACGGAGTCGGCGAGGAGCTGCGGCTGGTGGCGACGCACCCCGGCGTCACGGTGGACCAGGTCCGCGCGGCGACCGGCTGGGACCTCCAGGTGGCCGACGAGCTGACCACCATCGAGCCGCCCACGGCGGCGGAACTCCGCCTGCTCCGCGAGGACGTCGACCCGGACCGGGTCTACCTCCGCTGACCCGGCTCGTGAGTGCTTCGGGCTGCTACAACAGCCCAAAGTGCTCACGAGTCCTGATCATGCGCCCGGCTGCACCTGGAGCAGGGTCTTGCCGATCGCCTGGCGGTTCTGCATCGCCGCGTGGGCGTCGGCGGCGCGCTCCAGCGGGAAGGTCTGGCCGATGGTCGGGGTCAGCAATCCCGCCGACGCTTGGGAAAGCGCTCGTTCCTTGCGCGGGCGCGCGGTCGCCGCGAAGCCGAAGAGCTGGTCGAGGCCGATCACGGTGACCTCGCGGCGCCCGGCCTCCACCCCGTCGATCTCGCTCGGCGCGCCGCTGGAGGCGCCGTGCACCGAGAACCGCCCGCCGCGCGCGGTCAGCTCGAACGCCTCCCGGCCGATGGTTCCGCCGATGCCGTCGAAGACCAGGTCCGGGCCCCGGCCGTCCGTCGCCGCCAGGACCTGTTCGCGCCAACCGGATTCCGAGTAGTCGACCGCCAGCTCGGCTCCCAGCGAGAGCACCAGCTCGCGCTTGCGCTCGCCCCTCGCCGCGCCGATGACGCGCGCGCCGGCGGCGCATGCCAGCTGCACCAGCAGGCTGCCGACGCCGCCACCGGCCGCCTCGACGAGCACCCACTCCCCCGGCTTGATCGCCGCGTTTTCGGCCAGGCCGATCGCCGTGGCGCCGTCGTCGAACAGCGCCGCCGCCTGCGCGAGCCCCAGCCCGTCCGGGACCGGGAACAGCGCGTCCTCGTCGGCGACCGCCTTCTCGGCGTTCCCGCCGAGCCCGTCGGCGGTGTGCGCGACCACCCGGCGGCCGGTCCAGCTCGCGTCGACGCCGTCGCCGGCCGAAAACACCGTTCCGGCCACCGTCGCGCCGGGCACGTACGGCAGCTCCGGCAGCGGTGGTCCCGGCGAGAAGCCCTGGCGCAGCTGGGTTTGGACGAAGTCGATGGCGGCGACCTCGACGCCGATCACGACCTGCCCGGCCCCGGCGACCGGATCGGGCGCCTCCCCCGCGACGAGCACCTCAGGCCCACCGAACTCGCTCACCCGCACAACCCGCATGACCACTCCTCAGCACTCCGTTGACTGCGCACCAAATCTCCAACTTCAACCGCACTGGAGATCATCCGACTGTGACGCGTATCTCACATCGCAAAGAACAGCGGGGCCTGAGCCCTGGCATGGGCTCCGGCTCCGCCGCGCGATCACATCGAGGAGGGCAGCACCAGGAAGCCCCATGCCAGGATCGGGCCGGCACCCACGATTCCCGCCGTGTAACCGATGATCTGCCTGTAGAAGCGGTCCCGGTCCACACCGCGGGCGTTGCTGAGCACCAGGGCACCGTTCGTCGAGAACGGCGAGGTGTCGACGATCGTGGTGGAGATCGCCAGCGCCGCCACCAGGCCGACCGCGCTGATGTGGCTGGCCAGCAGCAGGGGCACGGCGATCGGGATGATCGCGGTGAGGATCGCCGTCGAAGAGGCGAACGCCGAGACGATCGCGACCACGAAGCACAGCAGCAGGGCCACGAACAGCGGCGCGCCCATGCCCGCCGCACCGTGCGAGACGGCCTCGATGGTGCCCGCCTTCTCCAGGATCTCCACATAGGTGACCATGCCCGCGACCAGCAGGATCGTGGACCAGCTGATGCCCTCGACCGCCTTGGACTGGTTCTTGATGTCGACCAGCGTCAGTACGGTGGCCGCCAGCAGCGCGAGGAACCCGATCTCCAGGTGGAACACCAGGGCACCGACGACCAGCCCGGCCAACGCGACCAGCGTGACCCCCTGCCGCCAGGTGAGCTCGCCGAACGACAGCTCCGGCTCGTCGGGCTCATCGGGCGCGACTTCCTGGACCCGCCGCTTGGCGAATCCGCCCAGCAGGAAGAAGGTGATCAGCGACAGCAGGAAGTTGAAGCCGAAGCTGGCCAGGAACAACAGGTGCGGCGCCACGTGCAGCGGCGTCTCGTCGACCATGCCCAGCACCAGGGCGCCGGAGACGGCGATCGGCGAGAACGCACCTGCGTGCGCACCGCTGATCACCAGCATGCCGACCATCAACTGGCTGATGCCGAAGCGGTAGGCGAAGTTCATGCCGACCGGCGCCAGGAGCGCCACCGCGGCCGGGGTGAACGTGCCGAACGCGGTGAGCACGGCGGCCACCACGAACAGCACCCAGGGAATCAGCGCGGCCTTGCCGCGCACGAGTTTGATCCCGGCGCGCACCAGCACGTCGATCGTGCCGTTGCGCTGGGCGACCGAGAACAGGTAGGTGACACCGACGATCGTCACGAACAGCGAGACGGGGAAACCTTCGAAGATCTCGTCCTCGGACAGCCCCAGCGAGGCGGTGCCGACGACGAACGCGCCGATGAAGGCGAGGATCCCGATGTTGATGGGCAGCACGGTGGCCACGACGAACATGACGCCGAGCGCACCGATGGAGATCATTTCGGCAGACATCGTTGTCCTATGCGGTTGGGGATCGGGCGGATGTTAGGCCGGGATGAGGTCCGGAACCAAGATGTCGGCGTCGCAGAGGATGCGAGCGGCTCGCCGAACGGTGACCCGGCGGGGCGTTGACCCGGCGAGATCACCGCAGGTGACGGCGACGACACCGGCCGGAGTTCCGATTCGCAGCGTCGGACCGGTGCTCGCCGACGCGCCGCGCACGACGGTTCCGCCGAGGAGGTTCGCCACGGCGATGCCGACGGCGGAGGTGAGCCCGATGGCGGGGTGCGGCGCGTTCATGGACAGCATCCGCACGGCCACGTCGTAATCCTCGGCGGCGATCACGTCGCCCATGGTCGTCCGGTAGGCCGCGGGTTTGCCGACGATGCCGACCTTCGGCACGGCGTCGTTCGGCTCGGCACCGGGTTCGGCCAGGCCCATGCGCCGCGCCGCCTCGTGCCGGACCGCGCGCAGGGGTTCGACGAGCTCGCGCATCTCGGTGAGCGATTCCACCGCGGTGCGGCCGATTCCGGCAGCGTCGAGCAGCACCATCGGCGCCCCGGCGTCGATCATGCTGACCGTCGCGGGAAGCCTGCCCCAGGTCAGCTGGCCGGCGACTTCGCCGGTCGGGGTGACCGATCCGGTGGTGCGCCCGGCCGGATCGAGGAAGGTCAGGCCGACCGCGACTCCCCCGGCCCGGGTGCCCGGGACCGTCTGGGTGCCGAACTCGTGGACGCGGCCGCCGGCGGTGTCCACTTCGGCCTCCAGGACGGCGCCGGTGTTGGTGTTGCGCAGCACCACGCGGGTGAGATCACCGGTCACGGGCACGAAGCCGCGGGCCACGGCCCACAGCGCGATCGCGGTGGCGCAGTTGCCGCAGTTGCTGCCCCATTCCACCCGCCCGATCCCGATGCCGACCTGGCCGAACAAGTACTCGACGTCGACTCCGGGGGCGTCGGAGGCGCGGACGATGGCCGCCTTCGACGTGGTGGGGGTCGCGCCGCCCACGCCGTCCAACTGCACCGGATCGGCGGCCCCGTAGGCGTTGACGAGCAAGCCCTCAAGACTGTCCACAGTGGAGTAAACAGTGGCAGGGAGTGCCGACTCGTCGAAGAGCCAGCACTTGCTGGTGCCGCCGCGCACCAGCGTTGCGGATACGTGCACTGGAACGTTCTTCCTACTCAGGTGGGTTCGTCGGCGTTCACCCTGACAAGACCGAGCATTCAGTACAATGTTCAAGTCCTTACGCTGGCTTAAGCAGCGCTAACAGCTGGCCCGGCGGCCCGGGTCGGCGGGAGGGAGCCCCATGCTGGACGTTCGGCGCGTGTTGTTGCTGGTCGAGGCCGCCGATCGCGGCTCCCTCACGGCGGCCGCCGAGTCGTTGATGATCACGCCCTCCGCGGCCTCCCAGCAGATGTCCCGGCTGGAAGCGGAGGTCGGCCAACCGCTGCTGTACCGGCTGCCCCGCGGCGTGCAGCTCACCGACGCGGGCCGGGCGCTCGCCGAGCGCGGCCGCGCGATCCGCCGCGAACTGCGCGGCGCGCAGGCGGATCTGGATTCACTGGCCAGGTTGGACCAGGGCACGTTGCGGCTGGGCTCGTTCCCGACGGCCAGCGCCTCGCTGCTGCCGCTGGCGTTGACGCGCTTCTCCCGCAAGCACCCCGGAATGCGCACCAGCGTCCGCTCGGCGCTGTTCGCCGAGCTGATGGAGTTGTTGCACACCGGCGAAATCGAGCTCGCGATGCTGTGGGACTACGAGTGGGGCCGCATCGACGACACGTCGCTGGAAGTCGACCACCTGCTGGACGACCCGACGGTGCTGGTGGTGCCGGCGAACTCGGAACTGCTCGACGAACCCGCCATCGGGCTGGCGGACCTGGCCGAGCACAAGTGGATCATCCGCGCGGACAACCACCCGGTGGCCGAGGTGCTGCGGCGCAGCTGCCGGCTTGCGGGGTTCGAGCCGATGATCTCCTACGAATCGCATGACTACCAGGAGGCGCAGGCGATGGTCGCGGCCGGTCTCGGCATCGCGATCGCGCCACGGCTGGCCCTGACCAACCGTCGCCACGACGTGCGGCTGGTCAACTTCGCCACCGACGTCCCGGCGCCGACGAGACGAATCCTGTTGGCACGGCTGGCGAACCGAACGCCGACCCCGGCGACGGTGGCGATGACGGAGATCCTGCACGCGGTGTCGCAGAAGTTCACCGACACCAACCTGCACCTCGCCCAGCTCGGCACCGTCCGGGCGAGGAGCACGTCATGAAGTCCACAATGGATGCCCGCGCACGGGAGCAGCCAGGCTCAGCGGACGTTGCGGCGGAGGCGGACCCGGTAGGAGTAGTGCTCCGGGAGGAAGTAGCTGACCGCCAGCTCCACGGGTTCGCCCGTCGTCGACTGGTACATGCGGTCGATGCGCAGCAGCGGGCGTTGCGGCTCGCAATCCAGGTGTTCGGCGATCTCCGGGGTTGCCATGCCCACCGTGATGCTCTGCTCCGCCTCCGCGATCGGATCGGTCAGCCGGTCGTCGAGCAGCCCGATGATCGTCACGCCGCTGCGCGCGCCGGGCTCGGTCAGCTCCGGCACCGATTCGACGAGCTTGCCCACCGCCGGCGGCAGGAACACCGTCGTCAGGCAGAACGGCACGTCGTCGTGCAGCCGCCGGAACTCCAGTGTGTGCACCCGGTCGGACTGCAGCCGCAGGCGGCCCGCGGCGTCCAGGTCGACCTGCTGGCGCAGCGGGGTGATCAGCTCCATCGTGGTGTCGATCGACAGGCCCATCAGGTCGTCGATGGAGCCGAACTGGCGCAGGTACTGCTCTTCCCGCGGCGCCGCGAAGGTGCCGCGCCCCGGGATCCGGTAGACCATGCCCTCGGCGACGAGGTCCTGGAAGGCGCGGCGGACCGTCTGCCTGCTGACGCGGTGCGTCTCGGCGAGCTCCGCCTCGGTGGGCAGCCGTTTGCCCTCGGGGTAGTCGTGCTGCAGGATCGCCGCCCGCAGCTCCCGCGCTAGGCGCAGGTACGCGCTCTCCCGGCCATCGGTCCGCTGTGCCACCTTCACCTCCCGGCTTGTCGCCCTTGACCGTAGCGGAAGCTCGTGAGTGCTCGTTCCGGTTCTTACCGGAGCGAGCACTCACGAGCCCCGCGGGGCGCCGGCGTCAGGCGTCGAGGCCGCCGCGTTTGACCAGCTGCGCCGCGATGACGTTGCGCTGGATCTCGTTGGTGCCCTCGCCGACGATCATCAGCGGCGCGTCGCGGAAGTACCGCTCCACGTCGAATTCCGTGGAATAGCCGTAGCCGCCGTGGATGCGCACCGCGTTCAGCGCGATCTCCATGGCCACCTCCGAGGCGAACAGCTTGGCCATGCCCGCCTCCATGTCCACCCGGCGGCCCGCGTCGTACTCCCGGGCGGCGTGCAGGGTGAGCTGGCGGGCGGCGGTGAGCTTGGTGGCCATGTCCGCCAGGTAGTTGCCCACCGACTGGTGCTGCCAGATCGGCTTGCCGAAGCTCTCCCGCTCCTGGGCGTAGCGCAGCGCGTCCTCCAGGGCCGCCTTGCCCACGCCCAGCGCGCGGGAGGCGACCTGGATGCGGCCGGTCTCCAGGCCCTTCATCATCTGCGCGAAGCCCCGGCCCTCCTCGGTGCCCAGCAGCGCCGAGGCCGGTGCGCGGTAGTCCTCGAAGGACAGTTCGCAGCTCTCCACGCCCTTGTAGCCGAGCTTGGGCAGGTCGCGGGAGACGGTCAGGCCCGGGCCGTGCTCGACGAGCAGGATCGAAATGCCCTTGTGGCCGGGTTTCGCGGCCGGGTCGGTCTTGCACATCAGCGCGATCAGCTTGGACCGGCGCGAGTTGGTGATCCACGTCTTGGCGCCGTTGACCACGTAGTCATCGCCGTCCTTGCGGGCGTTGGTGGTCATCGCCTGCAGGTCGGAGCCGCCGCCGGGCTCGGTCAGCGCCATCGTCGCGCGGATCTCGCCGGTGGCCATCTTCGGCAGGTACTTGCGCTTCTGCTCCTCGGTGCCGAAGTTCAGCAGCAGCTTGGACACCACCGTGTGACCGCCCATCGCGCCGGCCAGGCTCATCCAGCCGCGGGCCAGCTCCTCGACGATCAGCACGTAGCAGGGCGTGGAAACCGGTGTACCGCCGTACTCCTCGGGGATCGCCAGCCCGAAGATGCCCAGTTCCTTCATCTTCTCGATGAGGGCCTCCGGGTAGGTGTTGGAGTGCTCCAGCTCCTGCACCACGGGCTTGACGGACTTGTCGACGAAGTCGCGCACCGTTTCCACGGCGAGCTTCTCGTCGGCGCTGAGGATGTCCAATGTGCTCAATGCATCGCTCCCTTGCCGTGCTCGATCCTCACTCGACCGCTCCGGTGCGCGGGAACGTCCGCTGCAGCAGCTCGCGGACGGATTTCCAGTCCGCCGCCGCCAGCAGCCCGGGCACGTCCTCGCCGCAGGCGGTGAACTTCTCGCGCAGTTCCGCTTCGGTCGGCGGCCGCGACGGCGCGCCCGGCGGCTGCGCCAGGCTCACCCGCAGGGCCGGTCCGTCGTGTTCGACCTCGATGTCCACCTCGCCGGTGAGCAGGCCTTCCTCGCCCGGCGTGTAGGACACCTCGACCTGCCTCAGCAGGCTCTGGGCGCTCTCCCGGTTGACGGCGTCGTCGGTGAACGCGGCGAAGCCCGGGTAGTGGTCGAGCAGCGCGGTGGCCACCGCGTAGGGCAGGCTGAACTTGCCCTCCAGGCCGGTGCCGGGCCGGTCGTGGATCAGCGGTTTGACCGTCGGTTCCGGCGTCTTGACGCGCACGCCGCGCACCGCTCCCCGGATGTCGTGGCGGATGTCGCGCAGCGCGGCGATCGGCCGCTGCATCGCGTAGCAGCAGGGGTAGACCTTGATGGCCAGGCCGCCGGGCACCGCCGGGTCCGCCAGGTCCAGCCGGCCGGTGCCGCCGACCAGCTCCAGCCAGGCGTCCAGCGCGCTCGGGTCCGCCGTCGCGCCCGCCCGCGCGAGCTCGGCCGCGCGGACCCCGGCCTGCGCGGCGAACCCGACCTGCAGCGACTTCCCGTGGGTGCCGAAGGCGTTCTGCACGCCGCCCGCGGCCGGGACGGCCAGCGCCATCGCGGTCGCCAGCTGCTCGGTGGACAGGCCCAGCGCGATTCCGGCCGCGACCGCGGCGGCCGGTGCGCCGGCCGTGCAGGTGGCGTGCCAGCCGGCCGAGTAGTGCGACCAGCCCAGTGCGCTGCCCAGGCGCGCCATCACGCCCGCCCCCGCCAGGTACGCCCGGGCGTCGCCGCCGGTGGCGAGCACGACCGGGACGGTCACGACGCTGATGTGCGTGGTCGACTCGATGTGCAGGTCGTCGAAGTCCAGCACGTGACCGATGGCCGCCCAGCGCGCCGCGTCCGGCAGCCCGGCCGCGATCCCGGTCAGCGGGTGGTTCCGGGCGGCCAGGGTGACCGCGGCGGTGTCGACGAGGGAGCGCTGGGCGAGCGCGAGATCCTCCGCGCCCGGTTCGAGCTCGGCCGCCCACTGCGCGAGGGACTCAGCGATGGATGCCATTGGGACCTTTCCGCCAGCGCGCCACGCCCTGCGGCGTCGCCACGTCGATCAGCCGGACGTCAACCTTTGTACGGCCAAATGCATCGCCCGGTCAAGACCTACCGCCATTCGCCGGAAACCGCGACCTGTTGGCGGAATCACCGCCGACTCCGCAACCTCGTCGTTGACGCCGCGCGGCGGTGGGCACAGACTTGCCCACAGTTTGTACGGCCCAATCAGCGCAGCGGCCGGGCCGACGCAGGCCCGGACCGGAAGGAGGACCCGTGCCCGGTCTCGACACCTACCTGCAGGGCTGGCGACCCGAGCCGCTGGTGGAGGCGGACGCGCTGTCCCCCGAGCCGTCGCGGGCGCTGGCCGCGGTGCTGGAGACGCCGGCGGAGTTCGCCGATGCCGAGGCGCTGCCGCCGCTCTGGCATTGGGTGCACTTCCTGAGCTGGCCGCGGCACGACGAGCTCGGCCAGGACGGGCATCCGGCAAGTGGCCACTTCCTGCCGCCCATCCCCGACCGGCGCCGGATGTTCGCCGGCGGCCGCCTGACGATCACCGGCCCGCTACGGCTGGGCGTCCCGGCCGAGCGCACGTCGTCGTTGTCCGACGTGGTGGTCAAGCAGGGCCGTTCCGGCGAGATGGCGTTCGTGACGGTGCGCGGCGAGTACCAGCAGGACGGCGAGGTCCGGTTCGTCGAGGAGCAGGATTTCGTCTACCGCAGCGGCGAAGGCGCCGCCAAGAGCCCGGACGCGCCGCGCCCCACCTCGCTGCCCGCCTCGGACGCCGCATGGCAGCAGCCCTTCACCGGCGACCCGGTGCGGCTGTTCCGGTTCAGCGCGCTGACCGCGAACTCGCACCGCATCCACTACGACGCGCCGTACGCGCGCGACGTCGAGGCGTACCCGGGCCTGGTCGTGCACGGCCCGATCCTGGTGCTGCTGATGAGCGAGCTGGCCCGGCAGCGGGAACCGGAACGCGAGATCGCGAGCATCGCCTACCGGCTGCGGCGCCCGGTGTTCGCCGGCGATCCGGTGCTGGCCTGCGGCGGGCCGGACGGGAACATGACCGTGCGGACCGAGCCGGACGAGGTGATGGCCGAGGCGTCGGTGACCTTCCGCTGACCTGCTTCGCCGCAGGTCAGCGGCGAGATGCGATCAAGGGGCGACCCTGCCAGACTAGAACGCGTGTTCGAGTACTTGCTTGCGCAATCACCTTCGTCCGGGCGGGGCCGAAGGCGGTGACCACGCAACGACAGCTCTACCAGCGCCGCGCTGACCACGACCGCATCGCGCGGGCCGCCGAGTCGGTCCGCCGCCACGCCCGCAGGCAGCAGGCCGAGAGCGCGGTCGGCCGCGCGCCGATCGTGCCCGCAGACAGGTACGTGCTGGTCGGCTTCCTGGACGAGCTGGCGCTCGCCGCCGGCCGCGGCCAGCTGCCTGCCGACGTCCTCAGGGTCGGCCTCGAACTGTGCGAGAAGCTCATCGCGGAAACGCAGCAGGAGGACCCCGGCTGATCGATCAGGCGGGGAAGCGGGCCACGTAGCGCTTCTGCCAGGGCGTCTCGACCGCGTGGGAGTCGTAGTGCTCCCGGACGTAGGCGACCGCCTCGCCCGCCGGGACGCCGTCGATGACGGCTAGGCAGGCCAGCGCCGTGCCGGTCCGGCCCCGCCCGCCGGCACACGCGAGCTCCACCCGCTCGGCATCGGCGCGTTCCCACGCTTCGCGCAGGACCTCGCGCGCCTGCGCCCGGTCGCCGGGCAGGCGGAAGTCCGGCCAGCGCAGCCAGCGGCTCTCCCACTCGACCTCCGGCGGCGGCTTGCCGAGCAGGTAGACGCCGAAGGACGGCGCCGCCCCGGAAGGCAGCGGATTTCGCAGGCCGCGCCCCCTGACGAGGCGGCCGGACGGCAACCGGAGCACTCCGGCCCCGGCGGGATCCCACAAATCAGCCACCCGGCCACCCTACGCGGCGAGCGAACTACTCGTGGTGAGCCATCCGGATTCACCCCTCGAGCACATAGATGTCCACAGTGGCCAATCGGGGTTTCCGTTGCCGCAGCGGGATCAGAGCCGCACTTCGCCCTGGATCCGGGTGACCGCCACGCCGCCGACCCAGATGGTGCCGTCCGGGTCGCGATCGATCACGACGCGGCCGTCCGCACCCACCGCGGTGCCCTGGTGGGCGGTGTAGTGCTCGGGGGCCTGCCCGGTGCCGATCAGCCACTGCGCGATCCCCGCGTTCAGGCTGCCGGTGACGGGATCTTCGATCACCCCGCTCGGCGTCGGGAAGAAGGCGCGCACCTCGAAGTCGTAGGGCGCACCCGGCGGATGCGGCCCGACAACGCCGATCTTGTGCGTTCCCGAGGGCAGTGGAACGTCCAGGACCGCCTGCGCGCTCTCGAGCAGGACGGCAACCCATCCCGGCCCGTTGTCGACCCACTGCGCATCGCGAATCGCCTCGGGCGCAAGGCTCAGCGCATCCGCCAGCTCGTCCCGAAGCCGCTCGCCGACCGGGCCGGAGCGCAGCAGCGGCGGGGCGGCGAACGCGTATCCGGCATCGGTCCTGCGGACCTCGACGAGCCCCGCGGCGCACTCCTGGACGATCCGGTCCGGAACGGGTCCCGGCCGGCTGCTCGCCCAGGCGTGGCAGCTGCCCAGGGTGGGGTGCCCGGCGAAGGGCAGCTCACCGGACGGCGTGAAGATCCGCACCCGGTAGTCGGCGCCGGACTCGGTCGGCGGCAGGAGGAACGTCGTCTCGGAAAGGTTCGTCCACCTGGCGAACCGCTGCATCAGGTCGTCGCTCAGGCCTTCCGCGTCCAGTACGACCGCGAGCGGGTTGCCGGTGTAGGCGGGGCCTGCGAACACGTCGACCTGGGCGAAACGCCGCGCTGTAGCGCCAGAAGTTGTCACGCCTCCCATCCTCGCAGGAGCGCCGCCGCGCGCGGCGGCGCCGTGTTGTAGGCGAGGGTGCCGCCCGCGTGCTGCAGGCTGCGCGCCAGCGCGGCGGCGTGATCTCCGGCCTGCGCCAGGTGCGGGCCGACGGTCGCCCAGCTCGCCAGGTCCCGGCGGGCCTGTTCGGCCAGGCGGCCGAGGAGTTCGGCGATCGCCGCCAGGTCTGCGAGGACGACGACCGGATCACCGGCCGCGCCGAGATCGGCGGCGCCCAGCGCGGTGCGGGCGTTGGCGATGTGCTGCTGCGGGTTCATGCCGGTCGCCCCCTCGACGGCCCGACTTCGGCGAACACCCGAATGTTCCCGCGCACCCCCGACAATTTTCGCGATTCCCGATGGCGGACCACTTCTCGGAGTGGTCCTGGTCCATCGCGGTGACTGTTTTCGCAGGCGTTGACCGGATTCCGCCGCCTCAGTATGGTCCAGACCACACTGCACTCGGGGAAGGCCCAGTCGATGGGCGGTCGTCGACAGGCCGGTCTCCTCCCGCTCCTCCGGCGCCGAGCGCCGCTCCGCCGACCGCCGATCCGGATTTCGGGGGGACGCCGGCCGGGAACACCGGCCGCACCGACAAGGAGCTGAGATGAATTCGAAGCGAAAGCTCGCCGCCGCTGCCGTCGGCGCGGCGATCGCGCCCTTCCTGGTGGCGATACCCACCAGCACCGCCGGCGCGCACGGCTACATCGACTCGCCGCCGAGCCGCCAGGCCCAGTGCGCCGCCGGGACGGTGCCCTGCGGCGAGATCAAGTGGGAGCCGCAGAGCGTCGAGGGCCCGAAGGGCCTGACCAGCTGCAGCGGCGGGAACGGCCGGTTCTCCGACCTCGACGACGACGGCAAGGGCTGGAAGGCCACGCAGGTCGGCAACACGGTGAACTTCAACTGGACGATCACCGCCAACCACTCCACCACGACGTGGGAGTACTTCATCGGCGGCAACCGGGTCGCGGTGTTCGACGACCACGGCGCCCAGCCGCCGGACCGCTTCTCCCACACCGTCGACCTCGGCGGGGTGAGCGGCCGCCAGAAGCTGCTCGCCGTCTGGAACATCGCCGACACCGCCAACGCCTTCTACGCCTGCGTCGACCTCAACGTGGGCTGACCGGCTAGGGGGCCCTGCGCCTCCGGGGTGCCGCTCGGAGGCGCACGGGCACGTCAGCCCAGCAGTGCCGTGACGGCGAAAAGCACCGGCACCGAAAGGATCGTGGACAGCAGGATCGATTCGCGCGCCAGCCGAACGCCCACGTTGTAGCGCGAGGCGTAGACGAAGAGGTTCTGCGCCGCCGGGAGCGCGGAGATCACCACCGCCGCGAACAGCGTCGCGCCCTCCAGCCCGAACAGGCCCGCGCCGATCGCCCAGGCGATCACCGGGTGCACCACCGATTTCAGGCCCACGGACAGCAGAACCGGCCAGCGCTCCGCGCCGCCTGCGGGCAGCGAGCTGCCGCGCAACGAGATGCCGAACGCCAGCAGCACCGTCGGCACGGACAGGTGCCCGAGCAGGGTGATCGGCTCCAGCACCGGGGCCGGAATCCGCCAGCCGCTCAACGAGATCGCGACGCCGATCAGCGAGCAGATGACGATCGGGTTGCGGAACGGCGCGAGGATCCGCAGCCAGGCCGAGGAACGCTCCCCGCCCTGCGAGAAGTCGATCACGGTCAGCCCGATCGGCGTCATGACCAGCAGCTGGAACAGCATCACCGGCGCGATCAGGCTCGCGTCGCCGAGCACGTAGACGGCGATCGGGATGCCGAGGTTGCCGGCGTTGACGTAGCTGGAGCACAGCGCGCCGATGGTCGTGCGCCGGATGTTCCACCTGCGCAGCAGGCCGACCAGCACGAACAGGCCCGCCGCGGCGAACGTGCTCAGCGCGCTGACCAGCAGCGGGGTGGAGAAGATGATCGAGACGTCGGATTCCGAGAGCATTTGCAGCAGCAGCGCGGGAGTTCCGACGTAGAACGACAACCGGGTCAGCGCCTCGCGCGCGTTCTCGCCGAGCAGCTCGCCGCGGCCCAGCAGGTAGCCGATCAGCACGATGGCGGCGATGACGCCGAAGCCCTGGATCACGCCGGACACGACGCCTCCGCTCCCCGGTGCGCGCGAATTCCACAGTGGACGATGATGGCGGCCGGGCGGCGCCGGGCCACCCGCTCTCGAGCGCGAGGCATGCTTCGTCCCCCGGGCTGGTTCCGACTGGTTGTTTAGCGATCCTAAGCGATCTAGGTCGCCGCTACCCCGCCGGAATGGCGATGCTCACAGCCGATCACGTGGCGTCGCCGGCCGGAATCTCCTCGAGCGGGCGGATGTCGGTGCGCCCGGTCGAGCTGGGCGCGCCGCCGGGCAGCTTCACCGCCTTCGTCAGCGGGCCCGGACTCCAAAGCCCCCAATGCGTTTCGCGGTGGACCTCCATCGCGGCCTCCGCCGGCAGCGCGTCCGCCTCGTAGGCGTCCACCAGGTACAGCGTGCCCCAGTCGCGGTGCAGGTCGCCCTTGAGGTAGGTCGGCATCGTCCGCACGCTGCCCGCCACGTTGAGCCAGCCGAACGGGCCACCGGCGCCCGGCGCCGACCAGCTCTGGCCCATGTCGCGCATGATCCCGCCGCCGGCCACCCGGAACCGCGGCAGCTCGGCGACCCCGTTGTGCAGGCGCGCCAGGTTCAGGCAGGGGTGCACCAGCGCGGCGGTCCACTCCACGAAGGTCGGCGCGTCGCCGACCACCTGCGTCATGCTGGTCAGCCGCGGGACGCGCGGCGCGCTGACGGCGATCCAGCCGCCGGAATCGATCTTGCGGTCCACGGCCACCACCCGGACCTTGGTCGCGTCGCTCACGACGAACCGGCGGTCGAACCACATGCCGCTGAGCTGGGCGACGTCGACGCGGCCCAGGATCTCGAAGCCCTCCGGGGTGTCCCGGCCCCATTCGACGCCGAGCGCGTTCACGCCCGTCGCGTCGCCGCCGAACGACAGCACCACCGGGGCCTCGCCGCTGGTGGCCTGCGGGGGCAGGTCGAACCACGGGGTGCGCAGCTCGCCGGTGAGCGGCCCGTCGGCGGCGTAGGTGCCCCACACCGGCGCGTCGTCGCCGCCGAACCCGAACGGCGGGGTCCAGTGCTTGCCCTCCGGGTAGCCGAAGCGGTGGAAACCCGTTGCGGTGGCGGCGAGGTAGTCGCCGGACTTCCGCTCGGTGCGGCGGCTCGCCGACACCGCGCTCTCGGTCCGCGGCTGGATGTGCGACTGCGCCAGCACGCCGCTGCGCGGATCGGTCTCGACGCCGACGTAGTCGGAGAGCCCGCAGCTGGAACCGGCGAGCTGCTTGACGTTGTCCGCGCCGAGGCTGTAGCCGTCGCGCTGCCGCTGCATGCCCGCCGCGAACAGCGCCACCTCGCCGACCAGCAGGACCGCGCAGGTGAACGTCAGCGGGGCGGCGCCGAGGCTGAGCACCCGCCGCCGCGCCTCCGGCGTGATCACCGGCAGTTCGTCGTGCCGCAGGTGTTCGACCATGGCGACGATGCCGGCGATCGCCGCGGCCGCCAGGAAGTACGTGCTCGCGCTGCGCCCGTCGAGGCTCGGCGCCCGGTCGAACCACGGCACGCCCCAGCCGGAGACGTACCACCAGGAGTTCGTGCCGGTGACCGAGAACGCGCAGATGACCATGAGGCCGGCGAAGAACCCGGCCCTGTTGCGCCGGGACCGCAGCACCGCCTCGCTCGTCGCCAGTGCCGTCAGCGCGGCCACCACCGCGCCGATCCCGGCGAGCATCCCGAAGTGGTGCGTGTGCTTCGTCGGGGTCATGGCCAGCACCACGAAGCTCAGCGCGGCGACCGCCAGCACGCGGCGGCTCGGGCCGAGCGCGGCACCCCGGATCTTGTGCCGGCGCAGCAGCACGACGCCGCTGGCCACGATGCACAGGATGAGCAGCAGCACGGGGAACCGACGCGTCAGCGACCCGTCCGGCCACGGCCCGAACAGCCGGTCGTAGCGGCTGAGTTCCTCGAACCACTGCTCGTTCGGCCCGAACTTGGTCTTCAGCGCCACCGAATCCAGCACGGACTGCAGCGTCTGGTCGAAGAAGACGCCGACCAGGATCACCAGCCCGGCCGCCGCGACGGGAGCCAGCACCGGCAGCGCGCCGCGTTCCCGCACCCGCTGCCACAGCATCCGGAGCAGCGGCTTGGCGGCCACGACGAACGGCAGGATCGCGACCATGCCGTGCGGGTTCGCCCCCAAGCCCAGCGCCGCCGCGAGCAGCCCGAGCGCGGCGGGCGTCAGCCGCCGGGTGGCCACGGCACGTTCGACCGCGCACAGCGCGAGCAGGAAGAACGCCACGACGACCGGTTCCGGGCGGAGGCCGTTGTTGTACGGCAGCCAGAAGGCCAGGAACACCGCGGCGGCGGCCCAGCCCGCGGACTCGCTGCGGCGCACCTGCTGCCCGAGCCGCGGCAGCACGCCGCGGCTGACGAGCAGCCAGCTGACGACGCCGAGGAACAACGCGGGCAACCGCACCCACGGCGTCGCGGGCGAGATCTGCACCCACAGCGCGTAGAGCTCGTAGAACCACCCGAACGGCGATTCCGGGTTGCCGAACCAGCGGAAGTAGTTGGTGACGTACCCGGCGCTGTCGGAGGCGCGCAGCATGGTCAGGATGTAGCCGTCGTCGGCGGTCATCGCGCCGATCAACCACCACACGCCCAGCGCGCCGAGGACGACCACGTCGCGGACCTTCGGCCGCCACCACCGCTCGGGCGCCCAGCGCGGCGCGCGGCGGACCTCCATGCGCCGCAACGCCACCATCGAGCCGAGGAACGCCAGGACGGCCAGCACCATCACGGCGACCTTCAGCGGCGTCGCCTGGGTCGCGAAGCGGTTGTCCACCCGCGCCTCGAAGGACAGGCCGCGGACGTCGTCGGCCGCCGCGTCGAGCTGCGAGTAGATGCCGGTCAGCTGGGGCCGGGTGTCGCCGGGCACGGTGGCCAGCGCGACGGCGCCCACCGCGGCCTGCATGCCGTTGGCGTCCGAGCGCACCGAGATCGAGCAGTCGCCAGCGGGCAGCGCGGCGGTGCCGGCCTGATGCCCCCTGGACCACAGCGCGACCTGCCCACCGTCGACCTGCAGCGTGAGCCCGGTCAGCCCGCCGTACTCCGACGACGGCGCGTTGGTGGCGACCAGCACGCCGGGGCCGTCGATGCGCGCGTCCAGGCTGCGCGCCGCCGCGCACGGCACCTCCGCCGCGAGCCACAGCGGCGCGTGCCCGACCAGCGGCGCCGACACCGGTTCCGTGCCCCGCGCGGTCGGCCACCGCAGCGTCGTGATTTCGTGCTCGACGGGCAGGAACGGCACCGCGAGCGCCAGCAGCGCGGAGAACAGGCCCAGCACAGCCGCCCAGCGGCGCGCCGATTTCGACGCCGGTCCACGACGCGTGACCTGCACGGACCGCTCAGTCACGCGACCGCCACCTCTGCTTCCCGAAAAGTCCCAACCCGAAGAGCTTAGAGAGGCGCGCCGACGAACCGACAACCGGCGGAACCTCATCGCGCTACGCACCCGGACCGGCACGCAGCGCGATCTTCCCGCCGGCGCCGGTGGCTGTGAGGCGACTCTCGGGGCTGGGCTGTCCGGGTGGAAGCGGTCCACTGCGGACGACCCCTTCACTACCGTGATCAGCATGACTTTCACGTTGATCAAGGGCACTTTCCGGATCATCGGCGCCTCGCCCGACGGCGACTCGATCCGCTTCTACCCCACCGACCCGAAGGCGTTCGCCAAGGCGGGCCTGTCCGTGCGGCTGAACTCGCGCGGCGGCGCCCAGCTCCGATTAGAGGGCATCGACGCGCTGGAGACGCACTACCGGCCGCAGGCGCGCGGCAGCGAGATGTGGCACCAGCCGGCCGAACTGGCGAACGCCGCCTCGGAGGCGCTGCTGCGGCACCTGGGTTTCACCGCTTTCGAGCGCAACGACGACGGCGCGGTCACGGCGAGCACCCCCGAAGAGGCGCCCGGCCACATCCTGACCCGGTTCGCGGACAAGTACGGCAGGGCGGTGGCCTTCGCCTTCCCCGGCCGGCGACCGGGCCGCTCCACCGATGGCGGCGACGTCCACCTCGACCCGAAGGGGCTGCAGGCGTCGGCGAACCACGCGCTGCTGACCGCGGGCCTGGTGTACCCGACCTTCTACTCCAAGCTGTTCCCCGACCTGCGCCAGAGCATGGCCGAGGCCGCGATCGCCGCCCGGAACGCGAAGCAGGGCGTGTGGGCGGCGGACGCGACGCTGGAAGGGCTGCGGGTGCGCTCCCGCGAGCAGCTCCAGGACGAGGCGGTCCTGCTGCCGAAGCTGTTCCGGCGGCTGGCCGACTACCTCGAACTGGAGGAGTCCGGCGGGGCGTCGCTGGGCGGCTTCGCCGAGTACCTCGACACCCGCGACGACCGGCTGTTCACGGTCCCGGACGGCCACGCCACCGAGCTGGAGACCCTCGTCGAGGTCCGCCGCCAGAACATCCGCCTGACGGTCGAGCCGGAGCGGATCGTCTTCACCGAGGCCTGATCACCGGCCCATCCCGATCAACGCGTCGGCGACGTCCTGCACGACGGTTCGGGTGTTCACCGGTCGCGCGAGCCAGGTGGTCATCGCCAGCGACAGGTCCCGCAACCGCCGCCACGGCCAGTCGGGCAGCTGCTGCGCCGCGGTGTGCCTGCCGACCAGCACCGCGTCGGCCCGCGCCGCCTCGGCGCAGGCCCGCGCGTGCGCGACGAAGTGCTGGAACATCCACTGCGGGCGCACGTCCGCGGCGGTGGCCGCGGCCGTCAGGCTGTCCTGCTGGGTCGGCACCTGCTCGCGGGAGTGCACCAGCACCCGCAGCCCGTCGAGGTCGGCGAGCCGCCAGTCGTCGTTGCCGGCCAGTGGGTGCGTCGGCCGGACCGCGACCCCGAGCGGTTCCTGCCACAGGAGTTTCGAGTAGTACTCGGCCGGCGGCGCCTGGTGCACGATGCCGATGTCGAGCCGCCCCTGCCGCAGCAGCAGGAGCTGCTCGGTGCTGCCCGCTTCGCGGTAGTTCAGGTCGCAGCGCGGCACCCCCCGCTGGAGCTCGCCGACGAGCCGCACCAGCCAGTCGTCCGGGACGCCCGGCGGCACGCCGATCACCACGATCTCGCGCGGCGGCTGCGCCCCGGCGACGACGTCCCGGGTGGACCGCTCCAGCGCGAGCAGCTGCCGGGCGTGCCCGAGCAGCGCCGAACCCGCCGCGGTGAGCGTCACGCCGCGCGGCGTCCGCTCGAACAGCGCCTGCCCGAGCTGCCGTTCGAGCGCCGCCATCTGCCGGGTCAGCGAAGGCTGCGAGACCAGGAGGTGGGCGGCGGCCTTGTTGAACGAGCCCTGCTCGGCGATCGCGAGGAAGTAGCGCAGCTGCCGAAAATCCATGTCGCCTCCCGGTTATAGCGCTGGAGCATAACTGGGGATACGGACTAGGACTTGGACCGGGCGGAGCGGGATGGCTTCTAATGAGTCGGCGCGCCCCTCCGGCGCCGCACGAACAAGCGCAAGACGAGGAATTTCGATGAAGCTCGGCGTGTACTCGATCTGCCTGCCCGACCTGACCCCGGAGCAGGCGGTGAACGAGGCGGAGGCCGCCACCTATTCGGGAATCGAATGGCGCATCGGCACTCCGCCCGGCGACGCCGAGGTGCCGGACTTCTTCACCAACAACCGGTGCACTGTCGCACCGACGCACGACGCCGTCGCCCGCGCGGCTGCGCTGTGCGAAGCCGCTCAGCTGCACGTCATCGGGCTGGGCACCTATGTGGACACCGGCGACCTCGACGGCGTGGCGCACGGGATGTCGCTGGCCCGGGCTTGCGGCGCGCCGTGGATCCGCCTTCGCGCGCCGTGGCGCAACGACGAGCCGTTCAGCGGCCTGTTCGCCCGCGCCGTCGAGTTCTTCTCGGGTGTCGAGCGGCTTTCCCGGCGGACCGGGGTCCGCGGGCTGCTGGAGATCCACCAGCGCAGCATCGCGCCGAGCGCTTCGCTGGCCGAACGGCTGGTGTCGCGCTTCGACCCGGACTGCGTGGGTGTCATCTACGACGCCGGGAACCTGGTCCTCGAAGGCTACGAGGACCACCGGATGGCCGTGGAGCTGCTTGGCCCGCACCTCGCGCACGTGCACGTGAAGAACGCCGCGTTCACCCGCCCCGGCGGCGGCGGGGTCTGGCGGCCGCGGTGGACACCGATCGACGACGGCGTGCTCGACGTACCCGCGCTCCTGCGGGTGCTCGCCGATGCGGGCTACGACGGCTGGGTATCCGTCGAGGACTTCAGCACCGACCGGGCACCGGTCGAGGCACTCCGGCACAACGCCGAATTCCTGCGCCGCCACGGCGAATTCGCGCACTGATCCAGTTCGATCCGAAGGACTAGGAAGAGATGAATGCTGCTGACCGGCGCGTTGCGCTGGTGACCGGTGGCGCCGGCGCGCTCGGCGCCGCGATCGCCGCCCGCCTGGCCGCCGACGGCTCCGACGTGGTGCTGCTCGACGTGGACGCCGATGGCGTCGCGCGCGAGGCCGCCCGGCTGCGGTCCGGCACCGACCGCCGCGTCGAGGGCTGGGCCGCCGATGTGTCCGATGTGGACTCTGTAGAGCGCACGATGGCGCGGCTGCGGGACGAGTTCGGCCGGCTGGACCAGCTGGTCAACAACGCCGCGGTCAACCGGCGCGCCGATCTGGCTTCGGTCGGCCCGCGGGACTGGGATCCGGTGATGCGGGTCAACCTCTGGGGCCCGACGGCGCTGTGCCAGGCCGCCGTTCCGCTGTGGCGGGCCGCCGGGGCCGGTCGCGTCGTGAACATCTCCTCGCGCACCTGGCTCTCCGGCGGGCCGCTGGCCTACACCGCGTCCAAGGCGGGCGTGGTCGGCCTGACCCGCGCGCTCGCGCTGGAGCTGGCGCCGCTGGACGTCACCGTGAACGCGGTCGCCCCGAGCATGGTCGTCACCCCGTTCACCAGGCAGGGCCGCAGCGACGAGGAATTCGCGGAATTCCTCGCGCGCCACCAGAAGATGACGCCGATCCGGCGGTTGGCCACGCCCGAGGACGTGGCCGGCGCGGTCGCCTTCCTCGCCTCTCCGCAGGCGGGCTTCATCACCGGCGAGGTGCTGCACGTCTGCGGCGGCGCCCAGCTCGCCCCCGCCCCCTGAGCGGATCCAGTACCCGAACCCTCAACGTGGAGGAACATCCGTGACGACAACCCAAGACCAGCGGCCGGCCGCGGTCGCCGAACCGAGCAGGCGGCGCGCCTGGACCGTGCTGTCCGTGGTGGTGGCCTGCTCGGTGGTCGTGTTCCTGGACAAGGCCCTGCTCGGACTGGTGGCGCAGCCGCTGAAGCAGGAGCTGCACCTGTCCTCGGCCGAGTTCGGCTCCATCAGCGGCGCGTCCTACCTGCTGTTCGGCATCACCTGCCTGGTGGTCGGCTTCCTCGCCGACCGCATCTCGCCGCGCTGGGTGCTGCTCGCGTGCGGGCTGATGTGGGCGCTCGGCCAGGTGCCCGCCCTGTTCGCGGTCACCGGCGGCGTGCTGTTCGCGAGCCGGCTGGCGGTCGGCGCGGCGGAAGGGCCGGCCCAGCCGATGTCGCACGTCACGGCGTACTCCTGGTTCCCCAACCACCGGCGCGGCCTGCCCGCGTCGCTGATCACCAGCGGCGCGGCCATCGCCAAGATCGCCTTCGCCCCGGTGGTCACGCTGATCATCGTCGCCTTCGGCTGGCGCGCCGGGTTCGTCACGGTCGGGCTGCTCGCGCTGGTGTGGAGCGCGGCCTGGCTGGCCGTCGGCAAGATGGGGCCGTACTCCACCGCCTCGGAAATCGCCGCCGCGGCGCCCGCCGAACGCGTTCCGTGGCGTCGTTTCCTGTTCAGCGGCACGTTCATCGGCGCGCTGCTCGCCTACTTCACGCAGGGCGCGCTGGCCGCGGTGATCTTCACCTGGTTGCCGTCGTACTTCCAGCACGGGCTCGGGTTCTCCGCGGCGGTCTCCGGTTCGCTGTTCGGCCTGCCGAGCGCGATGGCGATCGTGGCGCTGCTGGCGGTGGGCGCGGTCAGCGACCGGATGCTGCGCCGGGGTGTGCGCTCCCGCGTCGCGCGCGGTTTGTTCGGCGGGGCGTGCCTGGTGCTCGCCGGACTGGTGCTGTGCCTGCTGCCGTGGGTCCACAGCCCGGTGCTGGCCGTGATCACGCTGATGATCGGCTACGGCGTGTCGACCACCGTGCAGACGGTCAGCAACCCGGTGGTCGCCGAGATCGTGCCGCCCGGTCAGCGCGCCGGGGCCCTCGGCGTGCTGACCGCGCTGGGCACGAGCGCGGGCGTGCTGAGCCCGATCTTCACCGGCAAGCTGCTCGACGTGGCCGAAACCCCGCAGGCGGGCTACACGCTCGCGTTCCTGGTGTTCGGCGGTCTCGTCGCCTTCGGCGGGCTGTGCTTCGCGCTGCTGGTGAACCCGGAGCGCGACGTGCGGCGCATCGCCCGGTAGGGGGTTTCGCCTCGTGTCTCCGGCCGGGTGAGAATGGGCCGGTCGGAGCGCCAGGGGGGATGTCGTGGGCGAGCGCAGCGGGGCGGGAGCGCCGAGCGTGGCGTCCAGGCTGTTCCGGATCCTGGAGACGTTCTCGCCGGAGCGGCCGTCCCTGACGCTGTCGGCGATCAGCCGCCAGAGCGGCCTGTCGCTGACCACGACGCACCGCCTGGTCGGCGAGCTCGCCGGGTGGGGCGCGCTGGAGCGCGACGACGACGGCTGCTACCGCATCGGACTGCGGATCTACGAGCTCGCCGCGCTGACGCCGCGCGGCACGTTCCTGCGCGAGGTCGCCATGCCGTTCCTCGGCGACCTCTACGAGGCCACCCGGCAGAACGCGCAGCTCGGCGTCCTCGACGGCCACGAGGTCGTCTACCTGGAGCGCATTTCCGGCCGGGATGCCGTGCCGGTGGTGTCCCGGCCGGGTGGCAGGCTGCCGCTGCACGCCACCGGCGTCGGCCTCGTCCTGCTCGCGCACGCCGACCGCGAGATGCAGGAGGCGGTCCTGGAGGGGCCGCTGAAGCGGTTCACGGATCTGACTCTCGCCGACCCGCGACGGCTGCGCGGGGTGCTGGCCGACGTCCGCAAGAACGGCTTCGCGATCAGCGACCGGCAGATCGAGCTGTCCACCCTTTCGGTCGCGGCCCCGGTCCGCGGCGATGCGGACAACGTGATCGCGGCGCTGTCCCTCGTGGTCCCGGCCGGGACCAGCGACCCGATGGCGCTGGTCCCGGCGGTCCGGGCGGCCGCCCGCGGCCTCTCCCGGGCCCTCGGCTCTCCCCGAGCCGCAGCCCTGCCGCCGACGGCCACCCACGAACGCTCCGGGCCGTGAGCCCCCGCCACGGTCCGGAGGACTAGCGCTACCGCAGCAGGTCCGCCTTCGGGACCGCCGCGACCAGCCGACGCGTGTAGGTCGCCTCCGGGTTGTGCAGGACCTGGCGGGTCGGGCCTTGTTCGTCCACCCGGCCGCGGTGGAGGACCGTGATCCGGTGGGCCAGGTTGTCCGCCACCGCCAGGTCGTGGGTGATGAACAGGCAGGCGAAGCCCAGCTCCGCCTGCAGGGATTTCAGCAGGTCCAGGACGGCGGCTTGGACCGAGACGTCCAGGGCGCTGGTCGGTTCGTCGGCGATCAGCAGTTCCGGGCCCAGGGCGAGCGCTCGCGCGAGGCCCACCCGCTGGCGTTGGCCGCCGGAGAGCTCGTGCGGGTGGCGTGCCGCCGTCGCGGCCGGCAGGCGGACCGCGTCGAGGAGTTCCTCGACCCGCCGGCCGGCCGCCGGGCCGGTCGCCGTCCGGTGCACCAGCATCGGCTCGCCGATGCAGTCCCGGACCGTCCACCGTGGATTGAGCGAGCCCGCCGGATCCTGGAACACGAAGCCGATCCGGCGGCGCAACCTGCGGCGCTGGCGGGCCGTCAGCGCCGCCGGGTCGGTTCCGAGCACCGTCGCGATGCCTGCGCTGGGCCGCAGCAGGCCGGCCGCCACCCGGCCCAGCGTGGACTTGCCCGAGCCCGATTCGCCGACCAGCGCCTGCACCTCGCCGCGGCCGACGCGCAGGTCCACGCCATCGACGGCCCGGAATCCGCGGTAGTCGACCACGACGCCGGTCAGCTCCAGCGCGGCCCGGTCCTCGGCGGTGGTCCGCACGGGCTCCTGGCCGAATCGCGGCACGGCGGCCAACAGCTCGCGCGTGTAGGCGTGCGACGGGCGCGCGAACAGCGAGCGCGCCGACCCGTCCTCCACCACTTCTCCGTGGCGCATCACCACTACGCGGTCCGCGATGTCGGCCACCACGCCCATATTGTGCGTGATCAGCACGATCGACGTGCCGCGCCGGTCGCGGAGCTGCCGCAGCAGGTCCAGAATCTCGGCCTGGACCGTGACGTCCAAGGCCGTGGTCGGCTCGTCGGCGATCAGCACCTCCGGATCGCCTGCCAGCGCCATCGCGATCACCACGCGCTGCTGCTGGCCGCCGGAGAGCTGGTGCGGGTACTGCTTCGCGCGCCGCGCCGGTTCGGGGATGCCGACCGCGTCGAGCAGTTCCACCGCCTCGGCGAAGGCCTGCGCGCGGCTGAGCTCCCGGTGCGCGCGCAGCGCCTCGGTGAGCTGCCAGCCGACGGTGAACACCGGGTTGAGGGCCGTCGACGGTTCCTGGAAGACCATCGCGATGCGGTTGCCGCGGATCTCCTGCCACCGCCGGCGATCCGCGCCCACGAGCTCGTGCCCGCCCAGCCGGATGCTGCCGGACACCGAGGCGCTCGGGGGCAGCAGGCCCAGCGCCGCGCGGGCGCTGACCGACTTCCCCGAACCGGATTCGCCGACGACAGCGACGATTTCGCCCGCCGCCACGTCGAAGCTCACGTCGCGCACGACCGGACCGGCGTCGAAGCCGATCGTCAGCCCGTCGAACGCCAACAGGGGCTGCGTTGCCAAGATGATCTCCTCAGTCGTAGACGCGTTGGGCTTCGGCCCACAGCCGGGCGACCTGCTCCGGGTCGTAGTCCGCCGGGCGGCCGGGTTCGTAGCGGACCCACGAAAGCCGCCCGGTGTAGGGGAAGGTCCGCTCGCGCCGGTGCAGTTCCCAGTCCACCGGTCCGCCGCGGTCCAGGCCGATGCTGATGCCGGTGAACGGCGCCAGCCCCAGCAGTTGCGGCACCGCGGGCAATTCGGCTTGGCGCGCCCCGACCTGCAGCGCCAGCCGCCAGCGGAACTCCGGCAGCGCCTCGGCCACCAACCGCACCGTCACGCGGCCGACGCCGACCGGGACCGGGCCCGCCCGGTGGACCCGGCCGTAGGCGTTGTAGACGAGATGCGCCCCGTCGGCGTCGAGGTGAACGAGGTACCCGCCGCCCTGATCTCCGTGCGCGAACAGCACGCCCCGCTCGACCGGCGTGTGCAAAGCGCTTGCTGTGACGGTGAAATCGCGGAACTGGATCAGGCGGGCGGAGCGGTAGCGCTCCAGCGTCGGCGTACCCGGGAACAGCGTCACCGCGCCGCGCAGCTGCTCCTCGTCGGCTCTGCGCAGTCGCGCCCCGGGGCTGCCGTCGTTGAGCGGGAAGACCGCGTTGCGCCACGCCGTCCGCTCCCACTCCGCCGCGAGTTCCTTCAGCTTGCCGGGATGCGCCGCGGCGACGTTGCGGGTTTCGGTCGGATCGGTCGCCAGGTCGTAGAGTTCCCATTCGTCGTCGGAGAACTCCGCGCCGGGCACGTGCCGGGTGACGATCTTCCAGCCGTCGGCGTAATAGCCCCGGTTCCCGCCGGTCTCGGTGTACTGCCGGGTGTGCCGGCTCGGCCGGTGCGGGCTGCGCAGCACGTCCACCGCGCTCACGCCGTCCGGCTCCGCCGCCGCGACGCCGTTGCGGTGCGCCGCTCGTGGCACTCCCGCCAGTTCCAGCAGCGTCGGCGCGACGTCGTTCACGTAGACGTACTGGTGCCGCAGCCCGGTTTCGGTGAGGCCGCCCGGCCAGTGCAGCAGGAACGGCGTGCGGACGCCGCCGGCGAACGTGTCGAACTTGTACAGCCGGAACGGCGTGTTCGACGCCTGCGCCCAGCCGCGCGGGTAGTGCACGGTGGTCTGCGGGCCGCCGATGAGTTCCTGGTCCCGGGGCACGTCCCGCTCCCATTCGGCGGGCAGGCCCGGGACGTGCGCGAACTGGCTGAAGTAACTGCGCGTGCCTTCCTCCCCGCCTTCGGCGGTCGCGCCGTTGTCCGAGGTGAACACGATGATCGTGGAGTCCAGCTCGCCGTGCCGCTCCAGCGCCGCGAGCAGCCGCCCCAGGCTCTGGTCGACGCTGTCCACGGACGCGGCGTAGACCTCCATGTACCGGGCGAAGAGCTCCTGCTGCTCGGTCGTCAGCTCGTCCCAGGGCTGCACGCCCTTGCCCGGCTCGCTGTTGCGGGGCGGCAGCGCGGTTCCCGGCGGGAACAGGCCCGCCGCGAGCTGCCGCCGGAACCGCTGCTCCCGGATCGCGTCCCAGCCCTCCTTGTACCGGCCGCGGTACTTGGCCAGGTCGGGTTCCTTGGCGGCGATCGGGCCGTGCACCGCGTGGTGGGCGAAGTACAGGAAGAACGGCTTGTCGGGATCGTTGGCCCGCAGCGTGTCGATCATGCCGATCGCGCGGTCGGTGAGCTCGTCGGTCAGGAAGTAGCCATCGGGGTGCTCGCCGACGTCGTAGGGGCTGTTGTCCCACACCAGCCGGTGCGGGTGGTGCAGGTTGGTCAGGCCCTCCAGGCTGCCGAAGTACCGGTCGAAGCCGCGCTGCAGCGGCCAGGAGGAGCGGTCCGCCGCGTCGTGGCTGAGCGCGTCCCTGGTCAGGTGCCACTTCCCCACCGCGAAGGTGGCGTAGCCGCCCGCGCGCAGCGATTCCGCCAGCGTCGGCGCGTCGTCGGGCAGCTCGAAGAAGTACGCCGGGTAGCCGGGATCGGAGTTGGCCGGCACCGCGAAGCCGGCCCGGTGCGGGTTGAGGCCGGTCAGCAGCGCCGCGCGCGAGGGTGAGCACAGCGGCGTGGTGTGGTAGTTCGCCAGCTGCACCCCGTCGGCGGCCAGCCGGTCCAGGTTCGGCGTGTCCACTTCGGACCCGTACGGGCCGATGTCGCTGTAGCCGAGGTCGTCGACGATCACCACCACGATGTTCGGCGCGCCTCCGGCGCGGGCCGCTGGCGGCCACCACGGCTTGGATTCAGCGAACGTGCGGCCGATCTCGCCGCCGAAGCCGTCGTAGCCGCGCGCGTCGTCCGGAATGCTCACCACGTTCGCTCCCCTGTTCTCGTCGCGGTGCTCGCCGCCTGGGCGATCAGCTGGAAACCGAGCACCAGCAACGTGATCACCAGCAGTGGCCCGACCGCGAACATCGGATTGGCATCCAGGTAGTTCAGCGCCGCGTTGAGGATGCTGCCCAGCGACGGCTCCGGCGGGCGGACGCCCAGCCCGAGGAAGCTCATCGCGCCCTCCAGGAACACCGCGACGGACATCGACAGCGCCAGCTGCACGATCAGCGGCCCCACCGAGTTCGGCACCACGTGGGCGCGCAGGATCCGGCCGCGGCTCGCGCCGATCGCCTCGGCGGCCACGACGAACTGCAGCTCGCGCACCCGCAGCACCTCGGCGCGGATCAGCCGCGCGAACACCGGGATCTCCACCAGGACCACCGCGATCAGGATCGTCCGGAGCCCGGGCCCGATGACCGCGGTGAGGCCGATCGCCAGGATCAGGTGTGGGAAGGCCAGGAGCACGTCCAGCGCGCGCTGGACCACGACGTCGAGCGCCCGGTGCGCGGTCGACACCGCGCCGACGAGGCCGCCGAGCACCGCCCCGAGCGGCACGGCGACGAAGCTGATCAGCAGGTCGACCCGGATGCCGTGAAGCACCCGGGACAGCACGTCGCGGTTGAGCGCGTCGGTGCCGAACCAGTGCGCGGCGCTGGGCCCGACCAGGTTCGCGCCCTCCAACTGCGCGTCCGGCGCGTGCGGCGCGAGCAGCGGCGCGGCCAGCCCGGCGGCGAACACCAGGCCCACCACCAGGACCCCGGCGACTCCCTTGCCCCGTGCGGACTTTCGCCGTTTCGCCGGTCGTTCGGGCGGGGCTACCGGTGCTTCGGTGACTTGTTCGGTGAGGGTCATGACGGGCTCCCGAGCCTGATCCGCGGGTCCAGGTATGCGTGCACGATGTCGGTCAGCAGCTGGATGAGCACGAACACCGCGACGGACAGCAGCAGGAGGACCTGCACGACGGGGTAATCGCGGCGGTCGATGCCCTGCTCGATGAGCATGCCCAGGCCCGGCCACGAGAACACCGCCTCGACCAGCACCGCGCCGCCGAGCAGGTTGCCGACCTGCAGGCCGAGCACCGTCACCGACGCGGGGACGGCGTTGCGCATCGCGTGCCGCAGCACGATCCGCCGACGGGCCACACCCGCCGCCGCGGCCGTGGTGACGTGCGCGCGACCGAGTTCGGTCCGCAGCGATTCGGCGAAGAACCGGATCAGCACCGCCGCCACCGGAAGCGCCAGGCAGAGCGCGGGCATCACGAGGTACTGGGCGGTGATGTCCAGGCGGTCCGACAGCCCGTCCGGCGGCACCCCGCCGGCCGGCAGCAACCGCACCGCCACGCCGAACAACAGCACCAGCAGCACGCCGGTGACGTACGGCGGCAGCGCCACGGCGGCCGTGGTGAAGCCGGTCAGCAACCGGTCCAGCCAGCGGCCCCGCCGAACCGCCCACAGCGGACCGATCAGCGCGGCGCTCAGCACCGCGATGGCCAGCGCGGTCGCCGCGAGCACCACCGTGTTGGCGGCGCCGTCGGCCAGCAGGTCGGCGATCCGGCCGCCGATCAGGTAGGAGCTGCCGAGGTCGCCGGTGAGCACACCGCCCAGCCACTGCAGGTACTGGACGTGCACCGGCTGGTCGAGGCCGAGCTCGTGGCGGATCGCGGCAACGGCTTCCGGGGCGGCGTCCGAGCCCGCCAGGGTGGCCGCCGGATCGCCCGGGATCAGCCGGATCACCAGGAATATCAGCACCGAGGCGAGCAGCAGGACCAGCAGCGCCGAAGGCACCCGGCGCAGCAGGTACATCAGCATCGGGGAGAACCTTTCGAGGTCAGGCGAGGAACGCTTCGGTCAGGTCGAGTTCGCGGCGCCGGCTGTAGCGGATGCCGTGCAGCGCGGCGGAATGCGCCCAGCGCTGCGAGTAGACGCCGATCTCGATCAAGAACAGCTCGTCGAGCAGCTGGTCGGACAGCTCGCCGTAGGCCGCGGTGGCGCGGTCCCCGGTCGGCTCCGGCAGGTGCCACGCCGCTTCGGCCGCCGCCGTGTAGGCCGGCGAGGAGAAGTGCGAGGCGTTCTTGCGGGCGTTGAAGGGATAGGCGCTGACGGCCAGCGTCGAGGGCGTCAGCTGCGCCCAGGAGTGGTTCGTGGTCCACAGGCCCTGGAAGGCGCCTTCGATCAGCTGCTGGGTGAACCGCGAGTAGTCCACCGGTTCGAGGCGGACCTCGATCCCGGCCTCCGCCAGGTCGTGCTGCACGATCTGCGCGATCGCGGACAGCGACGTGTCCTTCGCCGGGTACACCAGCGGGATCACCGGCAACGGGCCGTGCTGCCCGACCAGCGACCGCGCGCGGGGCAGGTCCCGCGCGTAGCGGGCGGAGCGCGCCTGGTCGTGGGCGGGGCTGTCCTGCGGCCACGGCAGCGAGGACGCGAACCCCTGGCCCCGGAACACCTCGGCGATGATCCGGTCCCGGTCCAGCGCGTACGCGATCGCCTGGCGGATCCGCGGGTCGTCCAGCGGCGGCGCGGTGACGTTGGCCCCGACGTAGGACTGCAATTCCGCGCCGGTCAGCGTGATCGCCTTCAGCGAGCCCAGGCTCAGCGCCGATTCGACGTCGCGTTGGCTCAGGGAGTCCGCGAAGTGCACCTGGCCCGCCTTCAGCGCGGACAGCAGCGACGACTTCTCCGGGATGATCCGCGCCTGCACCTCGTCCAGGTAGGGGCGGCCGGGCACGTAGTAGTCGGGGTTCCGGGTGAACCGCAGGTCGGTGTTCGGGCGGCGGCCCGCGAACCGGAACGGCCCGGTGCCCACGAACCGCTTGCCGGTGCGGATGTCGGCGGCGGTCTCCGAGTCGATGATCGGCACGGTGTCGAGCAGGTCGAAGATGTTGCCCAGCGGGTGGGCGAAGCGCAGCACCACCTCGTGCGGTTTCGAGGCGTCGATGCCGGTGATCGCCGCCGCCGTGCTGCGCAGCTGCCCGTTCCACTGCGGATCCGCGTAGCTGCGCAGCGAGAACGCCACGTCCGCTGAGGTGAACGGGCGTCCGGTGTGGAACCTGACGTCGTCGCGCAGCCGGAGGGTCAGCGCGGTGCCGTCCGGGGACAACGTCCACGACGTGGCGAGCGCGGGTTGTGGCTGCACGCCCGCGGGCCCGTAGCGGACCAGCCGGTCGTAGACCAGGCCGATCAGCGCGGTGATCGCCGGGCCGGTGTTGGTGAACAGGTTCTTCGGGATCAGGTCGAGCGTCAGGCCCAGCTTGGCGACGCCGCCGGGCTTCGGGACGGCCACCGTGGCGGCCGCGCGTTCCTGGCGGTCGACGGCGGATTCGCAGCCGGTGGCCAGCAGCGCGGCGAGGCCGATGCCGTGCAGCAGTCGGCGCCGGCTGATGTCGTGCGTCATGACTTCCTTCGCAGGCCGGAGAGCAGGGTGAGCGGGCGGTCGTAGAGGTGCGCGAGGACGCTGGTGCAGGCCGCGACGGCCTGCACGTCGGGGCCGAAGCGGGTGACGGCGGGCGGGTCCGCGCCGGGCAGCGCGGTGTGGTCGGCGAAGCCGTGCCGCAGGTCGTCGAGGTGCTCCAGCGAGTCGGTGATCGCCTGGCCACCGAGCACGACCAGGTCGGGGTCGATGATGTCGCGCAGGACCGCCACCGCCCGGCCGATCGTGCGGGCCCGCGCCGCCAGGATCCGGTCCGCGCCGGGATCGCCCGCGGCAGCCGCGGCGTGCAGCAGCCGGATGTCGGGCTGCGCGATCACGCCCGCGTCGACCGCCCGCCGGACGACGGCCTGCTCGGACACCGAGGCCTCCAGGCAGCCGGTCCGGCCGCACGGGCACGGGACGTCGGTGCCGGCCGCGAGGTGCGCGATGTCCCCGGCTCGCCCCGGGCCGCGGTGCAGCCGGCCGCCGGTCACCAGCGCCACGCCGACGACTTGGCGCGCGTAGAAGTAGAGCACGCTCCGGGGTGCCTGGCGGAGTCCGAAGAGGAGTTCCGCAGTGGCCATAGCGGGCAGGTGCCCGTCGAGGTGCACCGGCCGTCCGGTGGCGCGTTCTAGCAGGTCGCGGGCGCGGACCCGGTGCCAGCCGAGCCGTTCGTGGTCGACCACACCGCGCTCGGGATCGACGTGCCCGCCGGTCACCAGGCCGATGCCGACGGCGCCGCGTTCCGGGCGGCGGCGCAGGAACGCCCGGATCCGGTCGGCGAGGAAGTCCAGCGCGTCCTCGGGCACGCCGGCGGGCGTGGGAATGGTCTCCCCTGCCAGCAACCGGCCGCGCAGGTCCGCCAGCCCGATGGTGGTGGTGCTGACCCCGACGTGCACCCCGCACGCGGCGAGCACCGTTTCGTCGATGTCCACCGGCACCCGGGGGCGGCCGACCGCGCCGAACCGGGTGAGTTCCGGGACCTCGCGGACGATGCCGAGGTCGATGAGGGTGGTGACCTGCCGGCTGACCGTGGGCGTGCTCAGCGCGATCCGGCGCTCGATGGCCGCCCGGGAAAGCGGCCCGGCCTGCCGGATCGCGCCGAGCACGGCGGCCGCGTTCGTCTCGCGGATCCCGGCCGGGCGCGGGTCTGCTCGTCCCCCAGGGGACAGGATGGTCGTCACGAGATGCTGCCTTGTCGTCTCGGGAAATCGGCGTGCACGGTCGCCCCGCCGAGATCGGGTTCCGCTCGGCGGGCGGGGAAATATCGGGAATCGGCCGGACGCGGCCTACGAAGAACCGGTCAGCCGCGACGACAGCACGGCACGGCGAATTCGCGGGCCGCCGCCCGAAAACCCCGGTGCCGGAACGCGGTGAACTGAGCCATGCCGAGAGAATCCGTTGCGGGATCGCCGATGTCAAAGCCGCCCGCGATGCGGGACGAACCCGCCGAATTAATTTCAGTGCCACGACATGCCTTGCCGGGCCGCGCGATTCCTACCTAGCGTGCGGTTCGGCGAGCCGAATTCCCTTTTCCCCGCCGGAAACAATCCCGCAATCGCAGTTTCGAACCACTGCATTCCCGAAAGGACCGCGCCATGACCAGCCAGCTCGAACGCACCGCCGTCCAGGTCGTCAAGCTCGGTGCGCACATCGGCGCCCGCATCGACGGGGTGCGCCTCGGCGGCGACCTCGGCGCCGCGACGGTGGCCGAGATCCGGGCCGCGCTGCTCGCGCACAAGGTGATCTTCTTCCGCGGCCAGCACCACCTCGACGACGCCGGCCAGCTCGCCTTCGCCGAGCTGCTGGGCGAGCCGACCCTGGCCCACCCCACGGTCAAGGGCACCGACCACGCGAGCATCCTGCCCATCGACTCCGACTACTCCAAGGCCAACAGCTGGCACACGGACGTCACGTTCGTCGACCGGATCCCGGCCATCAGCCTGCTGCGCGCGATCCGGCTCCCGTCCTACGGCGGCACCACCACCTGGGCCAGCACCGTTGCGGCGTACGAGAAGCTGCCCGATTCGCTGCGGGCGCTGGTGGATTCGCTGTGGGCGGTGCACACCAACGCCTACGACTACGCGGCGAGCATCGACGAGACGCGCCTCGGCGGGGTGGACGTGAAATTCCAGCAGTACCGCAAGGAATTCATCTCCGACGTGTACGAGACCGAGCACCCGGTGGTCCGGGTGCACCCGGAAACCGGCGAGCGCGCCTTGCTGCTGGGGCATTTCGTCAAGCGCCTCGTCGGGCTCACCAGCGCCGAGTCGCACACCGTGTTCCAGCTGCTGCAGGCCCGGGTGATCCAGTTGGAGAACACGGTGCGCTGGGACTGGTCGGACGGCGACCTGGCGATCTGGGACAACCGGGCGACGCAGCACTACGCGATCGCCGACTACGACGACCAGCCGCGCCGGCTGCACCGGGTCACGCTCGCCGGCGACGTCCCGGTGAGCATCGACGGCGTCCGCAGCACCACCCGCAGCGGCGACGCCTCGCACTACTCCCAGCTGGCGCGGTGACCGGCTGAGCGGCTGAACACCCACAGCCGCATCACGGCGAAGCGGGTGGTGCCGCCGATGACGCTCAACGCGGCGACAGCGGCGGCCTCCGCGACGCTGGAGGGATCTTCGACGGCCAGCCCCAGCAGGCCCAGCGCGATGTTGTTCGACACGCAGTAGAAGGCGAACACCGCGAGGGTCTGCAGGTGCATCCTGGCCCGGTGCTCGTCGCGGGCGGCGAACGCGAAGTGCCGGTGCGCCGCGCTGCTGGCCACGGTCGTGATCAGCAGCGAGCAGAAGTTCGAGGCACCGACCGGGAAGATGCCCCGCAGCAGCACGTAGAGCACCGCGTTCGTCGCGGTGGCGAGCACGCCGACGACGGTGAACAGCACGGCCTGGCCGACGACGTCGTCGCGCTCGGCCGGGCGAACCCGGTCGACCGCATCGGGGGTGACCGCCTTCGGTTCGCGCGCAGCCACGCCCTTCATCGACCCCACTCCAACGCGACGGTTCAGATCTGCGGTCAAGCTAGTTCGGCCGTGCGGGAGGGCCGCATGAACAACCTGGGAGAACGCTGGGAACGGCGGCCGCCCTCCCGGGCCCACCGGTGCATGTGACCCATTGTGATCGAACAGTCACGGATCATGATTCGACCGATCTGGTGATCTTGGGGCCGACGAGCGAGGACGCCGTTCAGCAGCGGACCGATCGCGCTCCGCCCCTTGACTCCGGCCGACCGGGCACGCACACTCCCAGAAATTTGCGAAGTATACTTCCACATTGGGGAATTGGGAGGCCGACGTGGCTCAGCCAGCGTCGCCGGTCCGGCGCGGCCGCGTGTCGAGGGTTCTTTCCTCGCTGTTCGTCCAGGTGCTCATCGCAGCCGTCATCGGCATCGCCGTCGGCCACTTCTGGCCCGAGTTCGGCGGCGCCCTCAAACCGATCGGCGACGGGTTCATCCGGCTGATCAAGATGGTGATCGCGCCGCTGATCTTCTGCGTGGTCGTGGTCGGCATCGCCAAGGCCGGCGACATGCGTTCGGTCGGGCGGATCGGGCTCAAGGCGCTGATCTACTTCGAGGTGGTCACCACCGCCGCCCTCGCCCTCGGCCTCGTCGCCGGGAACCTCGTCCAGCCCGGCGCGGGGCTGGACATCGACCCGGCGACGCTGGACACCTCCGGCGTGACCGCCAAGACGCACGGCGAGCAGATGCCCGGTCCGGCCGAGTTCGTGCTGCACATGATCCCGGAGAGCGCGGTGGCGGCCTTCGCCGACAACGAGCTGCTGCAGGTCCTGCTGCTGGCGGTGCTGTTCGCCGCCGGGCTGCTGCACATCGGGATCGGGCGCGCGCCGCAGGTGTTCGCCTTCATCGAGCAGACCGGCGAGATCATCTTCAAGATCATCGGCTACGTGATGCGGCTGGCCCCGATCGCGGTGTTCGGTTCGATGGCCTACCTCATCGGCCAGTACGGGCTGTCCTCGCTGAGCACCTACGCCACCCTGATCGGCGCCTGCTACGGCGCGGCACTGCTGTTCTGCGTCGTGCTCGGCGCGCTGCTCAAGGCGTTCACTGGGTTGAGCATCCTGAAGTTCCTGCGCTACACGCGGGAGGAATTCGCGCTGGCGATCGGCACCGCGTCCAGCGAGGTCGTGATGCCGCGGATCATGGAGAAGCTCGAACGCGCGGGCTGCCGCAAGGAAGCGGTCGGACTGGTCATCCCGACCGGGTACTCGTTCAACCTCGACGGCGCGTCCATCTACCTGTCGCTGGCGACGCTGTTCATGGCCCAGGCCGTCGGCGTGGACCTGACCATCGGGCAGCAGATCACCGTGGTGCTGGTGCTGATCCTCACCTCCAAGGGCATGGCCGGCATCCCCGGCTCGGCGTTCATCGCGCTGTCCGCGACGGCCTCGGCGGTCGGCGTCATCCCGGTGGCCGCGGTCGCCCTGATGCTCGGCGCGGACCGGATCATGGACACCATGCGGGTGGTGACCAACCTGCTGGGCAACTGCGTGGCGACGTTCATCGTGTCCAAGTGGGACGGAGCGCTCGATCGCGACCGGGCCGTCGCCACCCTCGCCGACCCGGCGTCCGCTCCCCCGCTCCCCCGCGAGGAGGACGAACCCGCCAAGGCCTGACCTGCCGGGGCCCGCGTCCCGGACGCGGGCCCCGATCGTCACAGCGAAGCCGGAAGGATCACCGCCGACCACACCAGCAGCGGCGCCGCCACCACGACCAGGCCGCCGTAGGCGAGCATCTGGCGCTGGAAGCGCGATTTGTCCGGCACCTGCGCCTGCGCGAGCACGATGACGCCGTTGGTGGAGAACGGACTGACATCGACCACTGTGGAGCAGAACCCGAGCGCGACGATGAAACCCACCGCCCCGATGTCGCCCATCTCCAGCAGCGGGATGGCCAGCGGCAAGGCGATGCCCAGCGTGCCGATCGACGAGCCGAAGGCGGACAAGATCGCCACCGCGAAGCACAGCAGCAGCGCCGCCAGCAGCGGCGATCCCAACGCCGCCGCGGCTTCGCCGAGCAGCGCCAGCGTGCCGTTCTCCTTCAGCACGGCCATGTAGGTGAGCATGCCGCAGACCAGCAGCACCGCCGACCAGGAGACGTCGCGCATCGAATCCTGGTGCCGATGCGGGGAGATCAGCAGCAGCGCTGCGCCGACGACGAACGCGGTCACCCCGACGTCGACACCGAGAACGCCCGTTGCGGTCAACAGCACTGCCATCCCACCGAGGGTCAGCACGCGCCGCGGGGTCACCTCGACCTTCCGCAGCACCTGCGTTCCACTCCCTTCCCCGGCGTCGATCTCGTCGAGCGCGCTGACCTGCTCGTCGTCGCGCCGGAGCAAACTCCGCCCCAGCACGAGGAAAAGCACCACCGCGAACGCCACGTTCAGCACGAACGGCACCGCGAACAGCACGAACGGGCCGACGTCCAGACCTGCCTTCGCAACCATCCCCGACGTGAACGCGCCGTACACGGTGATCGGCGAGAACGCCGCGGACAACGCGCCGTGGCTGAGCATCATCCCCATCAGCAGCGGGTTGATGCGGTAGCGAGCGGCGATCGGCATCGCGATCGGCGCGAGCATGCCGACCGCGAGCACCGAGCCGAGCGCCATCAACACGGCTGCCAGGGCGAACATCAGCCAGACGATCGCCCAGCGGCGACCCCGGACCAGTTTCAGCGATGCCGCCACGACTAGGTCGATCGTGCCGTTGACGCGGGCCACGCCGAACAGCAGCGTGATGCCCACCACCAGGACGAACACGTCGCCCGGGAAGAAGCCGAGCACGTCGTCGAGGCTCACCCCGGACAACGCGCCGATCAGGAAGGCCGCCACGAACGCCAGGAGACCCATGTTCACCGGCGTGGTGGTGGCCGTGACGAATACCGCGACGAGCGCGATGAGCGATAGCGCTTGGATCATCGAGGACCTGTTCCGGTCACGCCGACCCGATCCCCGGGCCACGTCACCTTTGACGTCGGGATCAGTTCTGCCGGGTCTGCTCAGACCGGTTCGGCGTGGGCCAGCGCGGTTCTCACGGTGGCCACCGCTTCGGCGAGCGCGCCCTCGTCGATGCCGGTCGGCTCGCCTCGGGAGTGCAGATGTGCCACCAGGTCCTCGGTGGCGATGTTGCCGTGCGCGCCGGGGGCGAACGGGCAGCCGCCGTAGCCGCCCGCCGCGCTGTCGAACCGGGTCACGCCCAGTTCCAGCGCGGCGTCCACTGTGTCCAGTGCTTGCCCATGCGCGTTGTGCAGGTGCAGGGACAGTTCGACCGCGGGTAGCGCTTCGCGGACGACGCGGAGGGAATGCGCGACCTGCTCGGGGGTGGCCGTGCCGAGGGTGTCGGCCAGGCCGATCCGGGTGATGCCCATGTCCACGAATCGCCGGACGACGCCCAGCAGAGCCTCCGGATCGATCGCTCCGTCGAACGGGCACACGAACGCCGTCGCGATGCCCGCGGCGAAGTTCACCGACGGATTCGCCGTCACCGCAAGGGAAACGTCGTGCACCGCAGCCTCCACGTCACGACCGGCGTTGGCCCGGCTGTGCCCCTGGCTCGCCGAGGCGACCACGGTGATGTCCTCGACACCGGCGGCGACCGCCCGCGCCACGCCGCGCGCGTTGAGCGCCAGCGCGCTGTAGCGGACCGTTCCTGGATTCGGCAGCAGCGGGAACAGCTGCTCGGCGCCTGCCATCTGGGGCACCCGCTTCGGGTTCACGAACGAGCCCGCCTCGATGTCGCGCAACCCCGCCGCGACCAGCGCCCGCGCGATCGCGATCCGGTCGGCGACCGGGACCACGACCGGCTCGTCCTGCAGCCCATCGCGCAGCACGACGTCGGTGATGGTGACCGCCATCGTCACACCACCTTCCGCGCGCGGAGGTCGTCGAGGTCCGCGGCCGGAATGCCGAGCAGGCCGCCCAGTACCTCGTCCGTGTGCTCGCCGAGCTCCGGCCCGGCCCACCGGACCGATCCGGGAGCGCCGGGCAGCCGCGGCACCACACCGGGCAACCGGATCTGCTCCGGCTTCCCGTCTATCGCGATGGGCACCGGGCACAGCATGTCGCGCGCCTGGTAGTGCTCGTCTTCGGTGATCGCCCGCGCGTCGTAGACCGGACCGGCGGGAACCCCGGTGTCGCTGAGCACCGCGACCGCGTCGGCGGCCTTGTGCCGGGAGGTCCACTCGGTGATCGCCGCGTCGAGCTCCGCCTCCCGCGCGTAGCGGGCGTCCCCGTCGGCCAGCGTCGGATCGGCGGCGAGGTCCGGTCGGCCGATCGCCGCCATCAGCCGGCCGAACGCACCGCTGGAGTTCCCGGAGATCATCACCGACTGGCCGTCCGCCGTCGGGTAGACCCCGCTCGGCGTGACACCGGGCAGGTTTCCCGCGGTGCGCTCGCGCACCATGCCGTAGGCGTCGTAGTCGGGGACCAGCGACTCCAGCACCATGAACACCGACTCGTACAGGGCGACGTCGGCGACCCTCGGCCCCGGATGCGAATGGCCTTTCTCCTTGGCCAGCAACAACATCAACGCACCGAGCGCGCCGTAGAGCCCGGCGAGCGCGTCGCCGACCGGCGCGGCGGGTCGCACCGGAGGCCGGTCCGGGTAGCCGGTGACCTGCCGGAGCCCGCCGAACGCCTCGGCGACGCCGCCGAAACCGGCGCGGTCCCGGTACGGCCCGGTCTGCCCGTACCCGGAGATGCGCACCAGCACGATCTCCGGGTTGACGGCGGTGAGCTCGTCCGGGCCGAGCCCCCAGCGCTCCAAGGTGCCGGGCCGGAAGTTCTCGACCACGACGTCGCAGTGCTCGGCGAGGTCGAGCACGATCGAGCGGCCTTCGGCGGTGCGCAGGTCCAGGCTCACCGATTTCTTGTTGCGGGCGATGGTCCGGAACATCATCGATGTGCTGCCGCGCGGCCGCCGCCAGCCCCGCAGCTCGTCGCCCACCTCGGGTTTCTCGATCTTGACGATCTCGGCGCCGAAGTCGGCGAACAGCCGGGTCGCGAACGGCGCGGCGATGAAGTTTCCCAGTTCCAGGACGCGGATGCCGTGCAGCGGAGGCTGCGGTTCGGCAGCGGGCATGGTCAGCTCCCTCGGTCAGTTATCAAATAATGAGAACCAATCCTCGTTATGCGAGAAAGAAGCTACGGCGTCGGTCCACCGGATAGCAAGGGGTCGACGAAAGCGACGGGAAATCCGCTCAGCGGTACTGGAGAACCTCTTCGAGGCGTCGCGCGGCGGCGGCGACGAGCTCTCCCCACTGCGCGCCGGGCCCCTCGGGAGCCACCCGCGAAACCGGGCCCGCCACGCACACCGCGGCCACGACCTCGGCCCCGTAGCGCACCCCAGCGCTGACCGAGCACAACCCGGGCGTGCGCACGGAAACGCTCTCGAACCAACGGTCCGCGGAGCGCTCGGCGGTCAGCACCTCGGCTGCGGATCCCTTGTCCGACAGCGGAAGCAGCGTTCCCACCGGCAACGACGCACGAAGCTCGGACGGCGATTCCGCGCACGCCAGGCAAAGCCTCAACTCACCGCGCCGCACCCAGATCTGCGCGGTCTCTCCGGTCTGGTCCCGCAGCTCGTCGAGCACCGGGATCGCGGCGGTGGCCAGCGCGGTGGAGGCGAACCGGTGCCCGATGTGGTGGCGGCCTTCGGCGTCGCGCAGCAGCAGGCCGTGGCCGACCATGGCCTGCGCCAGCCGGTGCGCCGTGGGCACCGAGAGACCGAGGTGCCGGGCGAGTTCGCTGGCGCCCATCGGGCGCGTCTCGACCGCGTCGAGAATCGCGACCACGCGATCGAGCACCCCGACGCCTGCCGATCGGAGTGCCTTGCCGCTGCCGTCCTCGCCCACGGCAGACACAGTAGCCGGGCGCGTGTCGGGGTGGGCTCCGGTGGGTATTGCCGGGGCGAGCGACGCGGGAGGTCCGGGTGGAACTCGTCGAGGAGACGCCGTACCGGTTCCGGATCGAACGGCACGGCGAGATGCGCGTGCCGGGGGTCGTCTTCGCCTCGCGGCGGCTGTTGCCGCCGAAGGGCGACGGCGCGCTCGACCAGGTCGTGAACGTCGCTACGCTGCCCGGCATCGTCGGCGCGTCCTACGCCATGCCGGACATGCACTGGGGCTACGGGTTCCCGATCGGCGGCGTCGCCGCCACCGATGTCCGCGCCGGCGGCGTCGTCTCGCCCGGCGGCGTCGGCTTCGACATCTCCTGCGGGGTGCGGCTGCTGGCCGCCGAACTCGACCGGTCGGACTTCCGCCGGGTGGCGGAGCGGATCATGAACGGGCTCAGCCGGGCGACGCCTCGCGGGGCGGGTCGCGGCGCGGTGTGGGAACTGCCCCGCGAGGCTCTCGAACGAGTGCTGGAAGAGGGTTGCCACTACGCCGTCGCGCGCGGGCGCGGCACGCCGCGCGACCTGGAGCGCTGCGAGGACGGCGGCGTGATGGCCGACGCGGAGCCGGGGCGGGTGAGCGCGCGGGCGCGGGACCGCGGCCTGGGGCAGCTCGGCAGCCTGGGTTCCGGCAACCACTTCCTGGAGGTCCAGGCCGTCGCCGAGATCTACGACGAGGGCGTCGCCGGGGTGTTCGGGCTCCGCCTCGACCAGCTGTGCGTGATGATCCACTGCGGTTCGCGCGGGCTGGGCCACCAGATCTGCACCGACCACCTGCGGAGCATGGACGAGAGCATGGCCGACCACGGCCTGGTCGTGCCCGATCGGCAGCTGGCCTGCACGCCGGTCGAATCGCCGGCCGGCCGCGCCTACCTCGGCGCGATGGCGGCCGCGGCGAACTACGCCCGCGCGAACCGGCACGTGCTCGGCGTGGCCGCCGGCGAGGTGCTGGAGAAGGTGACCGGCTGCGGTCTCGACCTCGTCTACGACATCTCGCACAACCTCGCCAAGATCGAGGAGCACGAGGTGGGGGGCCGACGGCGAACGCTGTGCGTCCACCGCAAGGGAGCCACGCGGGCGCTGCCGCCCGGGCACCCGGAACTGCCGCCGGGCCTGCGGGAGGCGGGGCAGCCGGTGCTGATCCCCGGCTCGATGGGCACCGCGTCGTACGTGCTCGCGGGCGTGCCGACCGGCGACGCGTTCTTCTCGACGTGCCACGGCGCGGGGCGCACGCAGAGCCGCCACCAGGCGGTCCGCACCATCGATGCCCACCAGCTGCGCCGCGAGCTGGAGCACGACGGCATCGTCGTGCGCGGCAGCTCCGCTCGCGGGCTGGCCGAGGAGGCGCCGACCGCTTACAAGGACGTCGACGCGGTCGTCGCCGTCGCCGAGGGAGCCGGGTTGTGCCGCCGGATCGCCAGGCTCGTGCCGCTGGGCGTGGTGAAGGGGTGACCGGCGGCTTCCGCTTCCTGCCGCACACCGCCGACATCCGGTTCGAGGCGTGGGGCTCGACGCGGGACGACTGCCTGGCCGCCGCAGCCCGCGCCTTGGTGGCCTCCTTCGCCGAATTCCCCGCGGGCGCGCCGGAAAGCACCAGGACCGCCGAGCTCGCCGGCACCGACGAGCAGCTCCTGCTCGCGGTGCTCGACGAGATCATCTACCTGCTGGACGCCGAGGGCGTGGTGCCGCTGGACATCGGCGTCGCGCCGCGGCCCGCCGGAATCGCGCTGGAACTGGGCGTTGTCGCCGTGGCTCGGGCGGAGATCGTCGGCGCGACACCCAAAGCCGTTGCGCTGCACGGCCTGCACATCGGCCACGGCGACCAGGGCTGGCGTTGCGCCGCGACGGTCGACGTCTGAGCTCAGTCCTCGGAGACGAAGCGGAGGTAGCGGGCGGCGGAGCGCTGGACGATCTCGTGCGCACCAGTGGGGATCACCGTGTCCCACCACGCGCCGTAGAGCGCGTCGAAGCGGTAGGGCTCGAGCATCTTCGCGGCGCGGCGGACGACGTTCGGGCGTTCCGGGATCAGGTTGGGGTAGCTGTACATGAAGGCCACGTGCTCGCGGTCCGGGATGACTTGCACGATGTCGCCGGTGAACAGCTTCCCGTCGCCGTGGTCCCAGTGCAGCACCGTGCCGCCGGCGAAGTGCACGCCGAGGTTGATCAGGGTGAGCCCGGGGGCGAGCTCGCTGGTGGTGCCCTCCCACAGCCGGATCGCCGGGTCCGGGCGGCCGATCCACTGCTGGTCGTTGGCGTGCAGGTGCACCGGCACGTCGAAGGTGCGGGCCCACTCGACCATCGTGGTGTAGTAGTGCGGGTGGCTGATCGCGATGCCGATCAGGCCGCCGAGGTCGTTGATGGTGCCGATGATCTCGTCATCCAGATAGGACACGCAGTCCCAGAGCACGTTGCCCGCTTCGGTGCGCAGCAACAGCGCCCGCTGGCCGATGGCGAACGTCGGCTCGCAGCCGATCCCGAGCACCTCGCCCTGCTCGCGGATCAGCGCGGTGCGGCCGTCCGAGCGCACGCCCGCGAGGTCCGTCCACTGCTGACCGCCCGCCGGCACGTACTGGCGTTCGTCCTCGCAGATCGGGCAGTCCGGCCGGGGCCGGGCGTACTGCGTGCCGCAGGTGGCGCAGATCGGCATCGCGGTCATGTTCTTGCGGTCCCTTCGTCCTCTGACGTGCGAACAGTCAGGTTACCGCGCGGTATCCGCCGCGCGGGCCGGAAAATCCGGCGGCACCGCCACCACCGCGTCGCCCCGCAGGGTCACCGTCCCGTCGGCCAGCACGACCGCCAAGTCCAGGTGCGCGCGACGCTCGCCGTCGACGTCCTCGAACCCGGTGACCTTGCCCGTGCAGATCGGCCGACCGTGCACCGGGGTGATCGCGACGAAGCGCACCGAGAACGACCGCAGCGCCGACTGCGGCACCCAGCCGGTCAGCAGCCTCCCCAGGTAGGCCATGGACAGCATGCCGTGGGCGAAGACGTCGTCGAAGCCCGCGCTGCGCGCGTTGTCCAGGTCGATGTGGATCGGGTTGTGGTCGCCGGAGGCCCCCGCGAACAGCGCGAGCGTGGCGCGGCTGATGGGCGGCAGGCTCAGGGGCGGCAGCTCGACGGTCGTTTCCTCGGCCATGCCGCCCATCATCCGCCACCGCGCACCGGGCCGTCAGCCTCCGGTCAGCGTGCGGTCAGCGCCGCCGCCGAAGCTCTGCTCCGTCAACCACGACCGAGCAGGGAGCGACGATGCACAACGAGAACATCCTCATCTCCGGGGCGGGTATCGCCGGGCCGGCGCTGGCGCACTGGCTGCGTCGCTACGGTTTCCGGCCGACCATCGTCGAACGCGCCCCGGCGCTGCGCGAAGGCGGGCAGGCCGTCGATTTCCGCGGCACCGCGCACCTGACGGTCCTGCGGCGCATGGGCATCCTCGACGAGGTGCGCCGCAGGCAGACCGAACGCACCAAGATGGTGGTGATCGACGCCGCCGGGCGGCCGCGGGCGACGCTGCCCGCGGAGTTCGCCGGCGGCGAGGTCGAGATCCTGCGCGGCGACCTCGCCGCCATGCTCTACGACCTGACCCGCGACGACACCGAATACGTCTTCGGCGACTGGATCACCTCGCTGACCGAGACCGCCGACGGAGTGCGGGTGACGTTCAACGACGCGCCGCCGCGCACCTTCGACCTCGTCGTGGGCGCCGACGGCCTGCACTCCGGCGTGCGGGCGCTGGCCTTCGGCCCCGAAACCGGGTTCCGGCGGTTCCTGGACCACTACGTCGCCGGGTTCAGCGTGCCCGACGAGCTGCGAACGCCGGGCGAGGTGCGGATGTACAGCGAGCCGGGACGGATGGTCAGCCCGGGCCTGGTGGTGTTCGCCTCCCCCGAGCTGGACTACGACCGCCACGACATCGCGCAGCAGAAGAAGCTGGTCGCCGACGCCTGCCACGGGATGGGCTGGCGGGCGCCGGAGATCCTCGAGGCGATGTGGGCAGCGCCCGACTTCTTCTTCGACCCGATCGCCCAGATCCACCTCGACCGCTTCAGCGCGGGCCGCATCGCGCTGCTCGGCGACGCCGGCTACGGCGCCACCCTCGGTGGGCTGGGCGCGGGCCAGGCGCTGGTCACCGCCTACGTGCTCGCCGGAGAACTGGCCGCGGCGGGCGGCGATCACCGGGCCGCTTACGCCCGCTACGAGCACCAGATCAAGGACTTCGCGCGCGGCTGCCAGAAGATCGCGGGCAATGCCGGGCCGTTCATGGCGCCGGCCACGCCGGCGAAGATCCGGCAGCGCAACCTCATGTACCGGGTGTTGTCGCTGCCGGGCATGGCGAAGCCGTTCAACAAGATCACCACGAAGGCGGCGAATGCGATCCGCCTCGCGGACTACTCGCGGTTTCTCCGGTGAGCAGCTCGATCGCCTGCTCGTAGCCGAGCGCCGCGCCCCGGTCGAACGCCGCGTCGAACTCCTCATCCGGGGCGTGGTCCGAGGCGCGGCCCCGGAGGGCCGTCGCGATCCCGAGCAGCAGCGCGGCGCGCTCGCCGTCGCCGTCGAGCGCCGCGAGCCCGGCGAGCCCCTCCACCGCAGTTGCCAGGACCGGCATCGTCCGGTTGGCCAGCGCCGCCGCCACGGCGGTGCGGTGGTGCTCCGCCGCCCGCGCCAGGTCGCCGTCGACCTCCGCGAGCCTGCCCAGCGCGGTGTGCACGGTCGCGCGGACGGCGGCGTTGGTCCAATCCCGCGCGCAGGCCTCCAACGCCTGGTCGCACCATTCGCGGGCCGTGGCGAACTCGCCGCGCAGCCGGGCGATCTCGCCGAGGCCGAGCCGCGCCGCCGCCAGCACCGACGGGAGGCCGGTGGCGCGGGCCAGCGCCGTCGCCCGCTCGTAGTCGGCCTCCGCCGCCGCGAGGTCACCGGTGCCCAGCAGGCGGTCGGCCCGCCGGCAGCGGAGATCGGCCGAGTCCTCGCGAGCGCCGAGCTGGTCGACGAGGTCCAGCGCCTCATCGGTCAGCGCCAGCGCCTCCGCCGACGCTCCGCGCGCGTCCGCCAGCATCGCCAGCCCGTCGAGCGCCTGCGCCATCCCCCACCGCTCGCCCAGCTCGCGGAACGTCGCGAGCGCCCCAGCGACCTCGCGTTCGGCCGCGGCCAGGTCGCCGTGCACCAGCCAGCGGGAGAAGCCGTCGCCGAACCCGATGATCGCCCGCACCCACGGGTCGGTCGCCGCGCGGATCTGCTCCTCCCCCGGATGGCTCGGCGCGCCCCGTCCCGGTGGCCCGGCGAACACCGCCCAGGCCGACAGCACGAACGGCTGCCGCACCGGCGCGGCCAGGCCGTTCATGATCTCCTCCGCACGCCGGACGTGCCGCTCCAACTGCGGTGCGGCGCCGGTGGACACCGCGTGCAGCACGCAGAGGACGTATTCCTCGGCCAGCTGCGGCGGATCGGTGCCGACCACCTCCAGCAGTTCCACGGCCAGCGGGGCGATGTCGCTGCGCACCCCGTGCAGGTACCAGTAGCCGGACAGCGCGCCGATCAGCCGCAGGGCCAGCTCGGGGTCGTTGCGGACGGCCCACTGCAGCGCCGCGGTCGTGTTGGCGTGCTCGTCGCGCAGCGCCTCCAGCCATTCGAGCTGCTCGCCGCGCCGCAGGTGCGGGTCGGCGGCGCGGGCCAGCTCCAGGAAGTATTCCGCGTGGGCACGGGAGATCTGCGCACGCTCCCCGGCCTCGTCGAGCCGCTCGGCGCCGAACGCGCGGATCGTGTCCAGCATCCGGTAGCGCCCGCGCCCGCTGATCAGCGACTTGTCGACAAGTCCGGCCAACAGGTCGTCGGCGGCGTCCGGCGGGAGCCCGCAGACCTCGGCCGCGGACCGCGCGGTCGCGCCGCCGGCGAACACCGTCAGGCGGCGGGCCAGGCGTTGCTCGTCCGCGTCGAGGAGGTCCCAGCTCCACTGCACGACCGCCCGCAGGCTCCGGTGCCTCGGGGCGGCGGCGCGATTCCCGCGTGACAGCAAGGAGAATCCGGTGTCGGACAGGCGTGCCTCGATGTCGTCGAGGCGCAACGAGCGCAGCCGGGCGGCGGCGAGCTCGATCGCCAGCGGCAACCCGTCCAGCGCGGCGCAGATGCGGATCACCTGGCCGGCGGTGTCCTCGGTGAGCCGGAACTCGGCGTCGACCGCCCTCGCGCGGTCGGTGAACAGGCGCACCGCCGGGAACGCCAACGCCTCGCCCGGCTCGACTGCCGGTTCCGGAACCGGCAGCGGGCCCAGCGGGCACAGCGCTTCGCCGGTGATGCCCAGCGCCTCCCGGCTGGTCGCCAGGACCCGCAGGCCGGGGCAGCCGGTCAGCAACCGGTGCACCAGGTCGACGACATCGGCGACGAGGTGTTCGCAGTTGTCCAGGAACAGCAGCACATCGCGGCCGGCGAGCGCTTCGAGCAGCCGCTGCAACGGCGCCACCGGCAGGGTCTCGCGCAGGCCGAGGGAGGTCAGGACCGCCCGCGGCAGCTGGCTTCCGTCGCGCAGCTGGCTCAGGTCGGCGAACGCGACCTCGCAGGTATGCCGGGCGGCGGCCTCCAGGGCGATCCGGGTCTTGCCCGCACCGCCCGGCCCGAGCACGGTCACCAGCCTGGCCGACGCGAGCAGCCGGCCGATCCGGTCGAGTTCCGCGCCGCGCCCGACGAAACCGGTCAGCGGCACCGGAACCCGCGCGGCCGGGGGTTCGTCGGCGCGCAACAGTGCGAGGTGCAGCTCGGCCAGTTCCGCCGAAGGGTCGGCGCCGAGCTCGTCGGCGAGGACCTGCCGGACGGCGGCGAACTCCGCCAGCGCCTCGGCGTTGCGGCCCTCCGCGTGCAGTGCGCGCATCAGCAGCCCGCGCAGCCGCTCGCGCAACGGATGCGCGTCCGCCTCGACTCGCAACTCCGCCACGTCGGTGGTGCCGAGCTCCAGCCGCGCCTCGGCCCGGTCCTCGATCGCGGTCAGCCGTGCTTCGTCCAGCCGCGCGATCTGCTGCGCGGCGAATGGTTCCTCGGCGACGTCCGCCAGTGCCGGGCCGCGCCAGAGCGTGAGGGCGTCGTCCAGCAGCGCCACCCGCTCGCCGGGCGCGGCGGCCCGCCGCGCGGCGTCGGTGAGGCGGGCGAAGCGGTGCGCGTCGACCTCGTCCGGGTCGACCACCAGCCGGTATCCCGCCGGGTGGAACTCGACCGCCGCCATCGAACCGGACTCGCGGAGCTTGCGGCGCAGCCGCGACACCTGCGCCTGCAGCGCGTTGCCCGCGTCGCTCGGCGGCCGCTGCCCGTAGAGGCCGTCGACCAGCCGTTCCGACGGGACGATCCGGCCCGCGTCAAGCAGCAGCAACGTCAGGAGGGCGCGCGTTCGCGGCGCGTCCACACCCCGGGCCACCCCGTCCGGGCCGCGCATCTCGACCGAGCCCAGGATGCCGAACAGCACCCGAGGATTCTCGCTCACCCGGAATGCCAGCGTTCGCGCGGGCGGTCGTGGACAATCCGGGGCAGCACACGCGAAGGCAGGGGAATGAAGAACGCTGATCGGAAGTTCGTCGAGTGGTCCGCCAGGTTTCCCCGGACAGCCGCGGATCCCGCGCTGAAGGCGCTCACCATGTCCGCCGACCACAGCAGGCTGTGGTTCGCGGTCGCGGCGGTGCTGGCGGCGAAGAAGGGCCCCACCCGCCGGGCGGCGCTTCGCGGCCTCGCGGCCATCGCCGCGTCGAGCGCCGTCACGAACGTCGTCGCCAAGCCGCTGCTGCCACGCCGCCGCCCGGCGACGGATCTCCTGCCGAGGCACCGGCGCCTCGCGGCACCACCGGAATCCTCGTCGTTCCCGTCGGGACACACAGCCTCCGCCGCGGCGTTCACCACCGCCGTCTGCATGGAATCCCCCGCTGCCGGCGCGATCCTCGCCCCCGTCGCCGCGGCGGTCGCCTACTCCCGCGTCCACACCGGGGTGCACTGGCCGACCGACGTCGCCGTCGGAGCGGCCATCGGCGTCGGGGTCGGCCTGGCCACCCGGCGGTGGTGGCCGGTGCGCCCGTCCACCCCGGCGCTGGCGCGGCCGAGCGAGCACGTCGCCGAGATGACCTCGGGAGACGGCTTGGCGCTGCTGGTCAACTCCGCGTCCGGCGACACCGACCACGACCCGTCCGCCGAGCTGGCCGCGCTGTGGCCGGCCGCCAAGCGCCTGCACCCGGATCCGGAAGGCAATCTGGTCACGGAGCTCCACCGCGAACTCGACGCGGCCGGCGCCGGAGTGCGCGCGCTGGCCGTCGCGGGCGGCGACGGCACGGTCGCTGCCGCGGCATCCGTGGCCGCCATCCGCGAGCTCCCGCTCGCCGTCGTCCCCGCCGGCACGCTGAACCACTTCGCCCGCGATCTCGGCGTGGAGGATCCGCAGGACGCCGCGCGGGCGGTGGCGTCCGGGTCCGCGGTCCAGGTCGGCCTCGGCGCGGTGCGCCTCGACGGCCGGCCGGTCCGGTGGTTCATCAACACCGCCAGCCTCGGCGGCTATCCCGACATGGTCCGGCTGCGCGAGAAGTGGGAACACCGCTGGGGAAAGTGGCCCGCGGCCGCCGCCGCGCTCGTCCGGGTCCTGGCCGAGGCCGAGCCGATCACGGTCCGCATCGACGGCCGGACCCGCAAGATCTGGCTGCTGTTCGTCGGCAACAGCGGCTACCAGCCGAAGGGTTTCGCGCCGGCGTGGCGCCCGTGCCTGCACGACGGCGTGCTGGACGTCCGCTACATCCGGGCCGACGTGTCGCTGTCCCGCATCCGGTTCGCCTTCGCGGCGCTGTCCGGAGCGCTGTTCAACAGCCACACCTACGTCCAGGAGGAGCGGACCGCGCTGCACCTCGAAGTGCTCAGCGAGCCGCTGGCCCTCGCCTGCGATGGCGAGGTCATGGCCACCGGGCGCAGCTTCGACTTCTCCGTCCACGACGCGGCCCTGCACGTCTACCGCCCCGCGAAAGCGCCTGCCGCTGACTGACCCAGTGCTCGGCCCCGGTCACGAGCGCATGACAGCGCTTTGCGCGCGGTTTGACAGCGGGCGGAGAAACCCTCGACGAGAAACCGATCGAGGGAGGTCATGCGGATGATGTGGCAGTTCGCACGCCGGCGCCCGCTGACCGTGCGCGCCGTCCGGGCGCGGCACATCCTGGGGGCGGGCACAGCTGGGGAGGCCGTCATGAACAGCGAACACCAGTACGCAGTCGTCGTCGGGGTGGACGGATCGCCGTCCTCGGATGCCGCGTTGCGCTGGGCCGTCTGGCACGCGGGCCTGGTCGGTGGGAGCGTCACCGCGGTCATGGTCTGGGACATGCCGATGATCTACAACTGGGAACCGCCCGGTGATCAGAACTTCGCGCGCCAGACCGCGACGGAATTGCACCGCGTGATCAACGAAGCCCTCGGCGACGCGGCTGCCGAGGTGCGCATGGAAGTGGCGCAAGGGCATCCCGCGGGTGCCCTCTTGGACTCGGCCAAGGACGCCGCCGCCGATCTGATCGTCGTCGGCAATCGCGGGCACGGCGGATTCACCGGGGCGCTGCTGGGCTCGGTGACCCAGCACGTCGTGCACCACGCGCGCTGCCCCGTGGTCGTGGTCCGGCAGCCCGAGGAGCGGAAGTCCTGACGCGCGCTACTGGACCGCGGTGCGCCAGGCCCAGCGGCTTACGAAGACGGCATCCGAAAGTCGAACCGTTGCAGACACCGACGGTGCGACCGGCGGCGTTCGGGGCAATTCGGGCTGATCGGCGGGAAAAGGGCCGGCCGGGCCGTTCACGACCGGCCGGCCCTGGGATCACGCCGTCCCGAAGTCGCCGCGCAGCGCGTGGGCCGGGCGCAGCCGGGTGGCACGGGCCGTGCGCCCGCGCTCGATGGCCAGGAAGGTGACCACGAGACCGCACAGCGCCCAGGCCACCAGCGCCGCGATCAGCCCGCCGCTCGGGGCGGCCCCTTCCACGACCGCGCGCAACGCGTCCTGCGCGGTCGCCGTCGGCAACACCCCCGAGACCGCGCGCAGTGCTTCCGGTACGGCGGCGACGAATCCACTTGCCAGCATCAGCACGGCCACCAGCATCGCGCCGAACCGCCCGGCTCCGCCGAACGCCGCGAGCGCGTGGTTGATCGCGGCGAACGCCACCGCGATCAGCACCAGCAGCGCGGCGGCGCCGAACCACTGCCCGACCGACAGGTCCTGCGCGATCCCGAACACCGCGGTCACCAGCAGCCCCTGCACCGCCGCGATCCCGGCGGGGAGGGCGAACTGCCGCGCCGTGAGCCGCAACGACGACCGGGTCGAGCCCAGCACCCGCTCGGGCAAGGGCCGCAGCACCAGGAACGTCGCGATCGCGCCGATCCACAGCGCCAGCACCGCGTACAGCGACGGCCCCGAGGAGCCGAAGCCGAGGGTCGTGCCGTTCGCGGTCGTGACCGGGTTCGCGACCGCCTGCGCGAGCTTGTCCCGGTCGCCGTCCGGGTAGCTGGGCAACTGGTCCACGGCCTGGCCCAGGCCCGAGGACAGCTGCCCGGAGCCGTCGCCGAGCTGCCGGGCGCCGTCACCGAGCTGCCGCACCCCGCCGGCGAGCTGCTCGGCACCGGTGGCGAGCTGGTCGGCGCCGCCGCGGGTCTGCGAAAGCCCGTCCGCGAGCTTCGTCGCGCCGTCGTCGAGCTGGGCCGCGCCGCCCGCCAGCTGGTCGATTCCCCGGGACAGCGCGGGAAGTCCGCCACCGGACGCCGGCGTGCGCCCGGCGAGCGCGTCGAGGCCGCCGGCCACGCCCTGGCTCGCCTGCTGCAGCTGCCCGGCGCCGTCGCTGAGCGCCCGCGCCGCCGCGGCCTGCCCCGCGAGCTTCTGGCAACTCGGCAGCACGGCGACCCCGCATTCCTTCGCCGACTCCTCCAGGCTCTGCGCGAGGCCGTCCAGGCCGGTGTTGAGCTGCTGCACGCCCTGCGCCTCCTTCGCCGAGACGTCGGCCAGGGTCGCGGCCTGCTGCGGAAGGTTCTTGGTCTGGTCGCGCATCGCGGCGAGCCCGTCGGACAGGCCGCCGGTGCCCTGGGTCAGTTGCGCCGCACCGTCGTCGAGCTTGCCGAGGCCGTCGGCGAGCGCCTTCGAACCGCTCGCCAGCTGGTCGGCGCCGCCGGCGAGCTGGTCGGTCCCGCCGGCGAGCTGCTTGGCGCCGTCGGCCAGCGACGTCGCGCCGTCCGCGGCCTCGCCGAGCTTGTCGCCCAGCGTGTTGAACCCGACGTAGACGTTGTCCAGGTAGGTCGTGGTCAGCTGCTGCCCGAGCAGGTTCGCCGCGGTGGTGGTCACCGCGCGGCTGATCGTCTCGTCCACGAGGCGGCCGCGGTCGCCGGTGGTGACGTCGATCGTCGCCCGCGTGGCGTTCGCCGGGTCACCGGAGAAGGAGGTGGCGGCCGCGGAGAAGTTCTTCGGGATGGTCACCACGGCCGCGTAGGTGCCGTCCCGCAGGCCGTCGGCCGCGGTCTGCTCGGTGGCGAACTCCCAGGTGTAGTTGCTCTCGATCTCGTCGCCGACGAGCTTCGCCGACAACTGCCGCCCCAGCGGGGTGAGCTGCCCGTTGATCTCCACCGGCTCGTCGTTGTTGACGATGGCGGCCTTGACGCCGCTCAGCCGGTCCTCGGGCTTGCCCAGCGACCACGTCAGCAGCCCCGCGACGGCCAGCGGCACCAGCAGCAGGCCGACCACGGCCAGCACTGGGAGCCGGAAGCGGGACCGGCCGTTTTTCCACGAACGCACTGCGATTACCTCTGCTTTCTAGCGGATCGCGCCGGAGAGGGTGCGGGTTTGCCCGGCCGGGCGGAGGTCGGAGGCGGTGACCCACGGCGACTCCGGCAGGACGTCGCCCACCTCGGCCAGGCCGGTGGTGCCCGCGACCACGGTGATGCCGGTTCCGGCGAGCAGGCCCCGGATCGTTCGCCGCTCGCCGGGGTCGGAAACCCGGTCGGTGCGGTCGAGCACGAGCACGGCCGGTTCTTCGCGGAGCGCCAACCGAACCGCCTCCGCGCCGCCTTCGCCCGCGTCGACGTAGGCGACCTGCGAGCGCACCGTCGCGGCCCGCGCGGGCAGGACGTGGCCGAGCACCTTCAACTTGCCCGCGTCCGGCTTCAGCCGTCCGGACAGGGTCAGCAGCAACGCCGTCACCGCCGGCTCCGCACCGCCGCGGACGACGTGCACTCCTCGACGGGGCAGGAAGAAACCGACGCCCGCGTAGATCGAGCGCCCCGAGGACGGGTCGGCCAGCCGCAGGCCGTCGCAGGCGATCGCGTCGTCGGCGCCGGGCCGCGGCCAGTCCGCCAGCGCCAGCTCCTCGCGGAGGTTCTCGCCTTCCACGTCGAAGGACGGCAGCACCCGGTTCAGCCGCCGCGGCATCCACCACGCCTTGTCGCCCATCAGTGCGAGCACGGCGGGGACCAGCGTCATGCGCACGATGAAGGCGTCGACGAACACGCCGACCGCGAGCCCGAGCGCGATGGGCTTGATGTTCGCGTCGCCCTCCGGGACGAACGCGATGAACACCGCGAACATGATCACCGCCGCGGCCGTCACGACCCGCGCCGAGGAGACGAACCCGGAGTTGATCGAGCCGCGCGCGTCACCGGTGTGCACGAACTCCTCGCGCATGCGGGCGACCAGGAACACCTCGTAGTCCATGGCCAGTCCGAACAGGACACCCATCAGCACGATCGGCATGAAGCTGATGACCGGCCCGGTGTTCTCGACGTTGAACGCGCCGGCCAGCCAGCCGTCCTGGAACACCAGCTTCACCACGCCCAGGGAGGCGCCGATGCTCAGCAGGTAGCCCAGCGTCGCCTTGATCGGCACCGCGATGGACCGGAACACCATCGTCAGCAGCACCAGCGAGAGCCCGACGACGACCACGCCGAACGGCAGCAGCGCCGAGCCCAGCTTGGCCGACACGTCGATGCCCACCGCGGTGAAGCCGGTGACGGCGATGTCGATGCCGTAGGTGTCCTTGAAGTGCCCGCGCAGCGACCGGATGTCGTCCACCAGCTGCTTGGTCTCCGGCGAGTCCGGCTCGCCTTCCGGGACCACCTGCACGATCCCGGTGTCGGCGGTGGGGTTCGGGGTGGCCAGCGGCACGTCGGCCACGCCGGGCAGCCGCTCGATCTCCGCCTTGAGGTCGGCCATCAGCCCGAGCGGGTCGGTGCTGGTGACGATGTTGGCGGTCACGATCAGCGGGCCGTTGAAGCCCTTCGGGAAGTGCTCGTCGATCAGGTCGTAGGTCACGCGGGCGGGCTCGTCCTTCGGCAGCGCGCCGGCGTCGGGCAGCGCGAGCCGCAGCCCGGCGGCGGGCACCGTGGCGAGGCCGAGCACCGCGATCACGGCGAGCACTGTGACGATCGGGAAGCGGGTCACCACGCGCACCCAGCCGCCGAAGAACCGCTCCCCGAAGGCGGGCTTGGTGCGCCGCTTGCGCGGGCGCGGGCGCATCCGGTCGCCGGCGAAGCCCAGCAGCGCGGGCATCAGGGTGACCGAGACGAGCACCGCGACGCCGACGCCGACGGCCGCCGCGACGCCCATCGTGGTCAGGAACGGGATGCCCGCGACGCCGAGCCCGACCAGCGCGATCATCACCGTCAGCCCGGCGAAGATCACCGCCGAGCCCGCGGTCGCGTTGGCGCGCGCGGCGGCCTCCTGCGCCGACGCGCCCCCGGCGAGTTCCTGCTGGTGGCGCGACACGATGAACAAGGCGTAGTCGATGCCGACCGCGAGGCCCAGCATCAGCGAGAGCAGCGGCGTGGTCGCGGTGATCGGCCCGAACGCGGTCGCGATGAAGATCAGCGTCATGGAGATGCCGACGCCCACCAGCGCGTTGATCAGCGGCATCCCGGCCGCGAGGAACGAACCCAGGGTGATCATCAGGACCACGATCGCGATCACCAGGCCGAGCGCCTCGGTGACGGTCACGCCGGGGAGCTTCTGCGAGAACAGCTGGCCGCCGTAGGAGGCCTGCGATCCCGCAGGCAGGCGCTCCTGCAACTCGTGGGTGATCTGGACGATGCGGTCCTTGGCTGGCTCGCCGATCGCGAAGATCTCGCCGTCGAGCTGGACCATGATCAGCCCGGCCTGGCCGTTCTCGCTGATCGCCCCGCCGAACTCCGTCTGGTAGGGCGAGACGACCTGGGACCGCTGCGGCACGTCGTTCAGCTCGTCGACCGCCCGCTCCACCTCGCGCTGCACGGCCGGATCCCGCATGCCGCCCGGTGCCACCACCACGATCTGCGCGGAGGCGCCGCTGGTCTGCGGGAAGGTCACCGACAGCCGGTCGAGCGCCTCCTGCGACTCGGTGCCGGGAATGCTGATGGAGTTGTCCAGGCCCTTGTTCAACAGGCCCGCCGCACCACCTGCGACGGCTAGGACCAGCAGCCACAGCGCCAGCACTGCCTTGCGGGCCGCGAACGCTCTGCGGCCGACGGAGTAGAGGAAGGAGGACACGCAGACTCCTGTCGCCGGTCTGGCCGGACGATGTCGATGTCACCGGACGAGAACCGATACCGCGCCGTATCGGATACGTCACGGTATCCGATACCAGTCCGTATCGACTACGATGGGGTAGGTTCCGGGCGCGTGCGAAAGATCACGGAACCATTTGCGGGGAGGGAAAGTTCGCGTGAGCAAGACCAGGCCGGCCGCGACGGCGGGCGGCGCAACCGGGCCCGGCACTCGGGAGACGGCCCGGCGGGCCAAGACCCGGGAACGACTGATGGACGCCGCGTACGAGCAGTTCTGCGAGCACGGCATCAACGGCATCTCCATCGAGGCCATCGCGGACGCGGCCGGGTTCACGCGCGGCGCCTTCCACTCCAACTTCGCCAGCAAGGAAGAGCTGTTCGTGGCGCTGGCCGAGCGGGAGAACCGCCTGCGGCTGGAGGCGCTGCGGGAGAGGTTCGACGACGCGGTCGCCCCGCTCGGCCGAACCGAGGGCAAGCCCGGCCCGGAGCTGATCGAGGAGGCGCTCGCGGACCTGCTGGCGTTCCTGCCGGAGGAGCGGCAGTGGTGCCTGCTCAACAGCGAGTTCCGGCTGCTCGCGATGCGCGAACCGCAGATCGCGCCGCGCTTCCTGGAGTCCACGCGCGCGTTCCAGCAGCAGCTGTCCGACATGATCGACGCCGCGCTGGAATCGGTGGGACTGCGCTTCGCGATCGACTCGATGCACCTGACGAGGCTGCTGCTCGCCCAGTTCGAATCGGCGATGCAGGACGCGATCCTCTCCGGCGACGACGACCCGGTGCGAACGGTCCGCGACTACATCATGCTCACCCTGCCACGCCTGGTGCACACCCTCGCCGAGGTCCGCGAACCCGCGGAGCAGTGACCCGCCACCGAGCCTGACCGTCCTCAGTGGAGAGACACGCGGGCACGGCGAAAGATCGCCCCTCGACGTCGAGGGGCGATCCCGCGTGCGGTGCGACTCCGGCCAGCAGAGGCCCTCGGAGCACGGATCAGCTGGCGACCTTCACCCGGCTCGACTTCTTGCTCTGCGCCTTGGTCTTCGGCGTCTTGGTGTCGGTGCGGGCAGTCTTCTCGGACCGCAATTTCTTCACCCGACTCTGGACGCAGGTGTCGTAGCCGCCGCACTCCCGCTGCGCCTGCTGGTAGAGAGGGTCGTTGGCCGAGCGGCGGGCCTGCTTCGTGGCATCCGCGACAGCCCGGTCGTTGCTCCTCTCCTGCTGGCGCAGCCTCTTCGTCCGGTCGGTCACGCACGTGTCGTAGCCACCGCACTCCCTCCGCGCCTGCTGGTAGCTCGGATCGGCATTCGACGTGCGCGCCTTCTTCGTGACAGGTGCGACGACCCGCGCCTTCCGTTCTTCCTCCTTCCGCAGCCGCTTCGTCCGCTCCGTCACGCAGGTGTCGTAACCGCCGCACTCCCGCCGCGCCTGCTGATAGCTCGGATCCGCATTCGACGTGCGCGCCTTCTTCGTCGAATCAGCCACCTCGCGTGCGTTGCGGTCCCGCAGCCTCTTCGTCCGCTCTGTCACGCACGTGTCGTAACCGCCGCACTCGTGCCTCGCCTGCCGGTAGAGCGGGTCGGCGTTGGACTCGTCCGCGTTCTTCCTCGTCGTATCGAGCTGTTTCTGGTACTCGACCAGCTTCGGGCCGATGTCCCGGGTGGTGCCCTGGGTGAACCCCTTGGACGTGTCGAAAGCGCGGCCGAAGGTCTCCAGGTGGTTGTTGTCCTTGATGTCGTTGTAGTCATCGATGATGCGCTTGCGCAGCGCGGGATCCCGCATCGCCTTCCGCAGCGTTTCCTGGTGCTCCGCGGCCACGTGGTCGGCGTACGCCTGCCCGAGCAGCTCGCCGTAGACCTGGCTCAGGCCGGTGCCTCCGCCCCGGTAGCCACGCGGCATCCGGATGGTGCCGAGCCTGCCCAGGCGGCCCTGCGTCCGCACCTTGCCGGTGCTCGGCTGCTTGGCGGTGGTGCCGTCGGTGCCACCGTTGTCGGGTTTCTTCGGCTTGGCACCGGTTCCTGTGGTGTCCCCGCCTTCGTCGTCGTCCCGGCCGGCGGAGCGGACCCGATCACGGTCTTCCTGCGCCTGCTCCAATTCCGCACGCGCCTCGTCAACCTGCTTCTTGGCCTGCTGACGGCCGTGCGCGGTCAGCCGGGGGCTCTTGGCCGCCCGTTCGAAATCCTTGAGCCGGTTGGTGAGGCGGTTGACCTCCTTGTCCCAGTCGAAGGGCTCCGCCGCCTTCTTCGCCTTCATGTACTCGCTGAAGACGCTGTTGTAACTGTTGCGCGCCTGCTCCAGCTTCCGTGCGGCCGTCGCCCTGGCCCTCGGCGTCTTGGCGTTGGCCAACTGGTCCTTGCGCTTCGTGATGCGTTCCTCGGCTCCGTTGAGCCGTTTCTTGAGCCTTTCGGTGGTCTGGCCCGTCCGCCTGATGGCCTCCGCGACGTCGTCGGCCAGATCCGGCGCGTCGGCGATGGACACCGAGGTCTTTCCCGTGCTCAGCCCCTTTTCCAGGCGCCGCACCACGACGCTGGCAATGACCTTCTCGCGGAAGCGCGGGTCGCTGGGATCCAGCGTGTCGGGGAAGCGGATTTCGTAGATGACGCCCTTGATCTTCTGGATCACCTTCCGGGCACCGCCCGGCTGCCCCTGGCCGGGATTCGGCGTCGCGCTCGCCGGCGGCGGTTCCGCCGAAGCGACCGCCGCCGGCCCGACCAGCGCCACGCCGGTCGCCATCGTCGCGCCCACCAGCACCTGGACACCCAGCTTGCGCAACCGTCGACGCGCCTCCTCCAGCTTGTCCTGATCAGTACTCACCGGCCACCCCCGCCACCGCGTAGGGCTCCACTCGCATCGGCGCGGGCTCGTACTCCGCCGCGCTCGACTCGATCAAGGCCTCCGGTTCGGCGATCTCGCCCGACGGCTCGCCCCACACCTCCGCCGGCCGGTCCTCCGCACCTCCGCAATCCGCCGCAGCGCATTCCCGCGACTCGTGCCGCGGCTCCGACACGACCAACGCGGTCACGGGTTCTTCCTCCACCGGAACGGATTCCGGCTCGACGGACACCGGTTGCGGAGCCGTCATGAGTTCCTCCGCCTCCTGGCCCTCCTCTGCCGGAGATCCCAGGAGAACGACCGGGGGTGGTTCTGCTGCGTCGATGAGCTCGGCGGCCACCTCGTCGACCGCCTCCGGCGCGGTTTCCTCGATCGCACCGACCACCTCCGGCACGGCGTCCCCGATCGCGACGTCCACCTGCGCGGGGATGTCGGCGACCTCGATCTGCTCCGCCCGGGAGCGGAGCGGGACCGGCACCGCTTGCGAGAGCGGGACGTTCGCCGGCTCGGCCGGTTCCGGCGGGGCGGGAACCTCGGTGAGCTCCGGCAGCAGCAGATCCGCCTCCGGGACGTATCCCTTCCGCTCGAGGTACTCGTCGATGAGACGGCCGAGATCCGCGGGGAGCACCGCGGCCGCCGGCTCCGGCACCTCGCTCGCGACCATCCGGCTCCCGTACCCGACGGTCACCAGCCCGACCGCGAGCGCCCCCATCGTCACTCCCCCGGCGAACCCCGCGCAGACCAACGTTCCCCGGCTCCGCCGCCGGCGGCGGCTCATTCGTCGAATCGGCATTGCGAACTCCCTGTCGATCGCTGTGGATGCACCACCGAGGCAATCCGCTGCCACCTGGGGGAACAAGGTTCTGGGCTGTCCGGAACAGTCCCGGACACCGCCCGGGACGCAATAAGGTGGACGCATGAGTTCCGCTGGGGAGGAAGCTCCGATATCTCAGGACCGGCCCGATCCGAAGAACATCGACGACACCGCCGCTTTCGTCGCCGCATTGCGGCAAATGCGCGTGCGGGCCGACCTCAGCTTCCGCGCGCTGGAACGCCGCGCGGAGCGGGCCGGTGACGTGCTGCCAAGTTCGACCATCAACGCGGCGCTGTCCCGCGACAAACTGCCTCGCGCCGATCTCGTCGCCGCGTTCGTCCGAGCCTGCGGCGGCGACGAGCCGACCGTCGAGACCTGGGTCGCGGCCCGCAACGAGCTGGCAGCCAGGGCCGAGGGCCCACCCGGATCAGCAGGCGGGGACGAGGTGGAACCGGCGGTCGAAGCCGAGTTCGTGCCGGCCCCGACCAGTCGAGCCACCTGGCGACGGGCGGCGGTCGTCGCGGTCGCGGCCGTCGGCGCGGCGGCCGCGATCATCGCGTTGAGCCTGGCCTTCGGACAGCCGGAAACGCCTGCACCACCTGCGCAACGGCAGGCACCGCCCATCACGCCACCGCTGCCGCTCGACGAGAAGGCGGCCGGCCCGCTCGCCTCGGTCCAGCGGATCCGCCTCGCGCACTCCGGGCTGTGCCTGGGCGAAGGACCGGAGAAGTTCACCGCTTCCGGTCGAGACGTGCTCGGCCAGCACGACTGCGCGTCGGCCGGCCCCCCGATCGGTGTGGAGGCGGCCCCGGACGGGAGTTTTCGCCTGCTGCTGAACTCCTCGGAGAACGGGCTTGGTTGCGTGACCACCGATTACGGCGGCGAGCACGCCGAGGTGCTGCTCTCGGGGGACGAATGCGAGGACGGCCGCCCGGACCAGCGGTTCACCTTCGAACCGGTCGGTACTCCGGCCAACGGCTACCGGATGCACTCGGTGCCGGGGTCCAAGTGGTGCATCGGCGTCTTCCAGCACCGCATCGAGCCGGGCGTGCAGCTCATCCAGGACCGCTGCGACGGCAGTCGCGCGCAGGTCTTCCTCGTGGAGTGACCGGCTGCGCGCCGAATTGCAGCGCGAGGTCGATCACCTCTTGAGCGCCATGCCGCAGCGGATGCATCGCGGGCGAGCCCGGCCGGGAGCTAGGCCGAGCCATCCTGCGCGTGCGTGGCGTCGTACTGCGTCAGGGCGTGGGCCCGGCTGGTCCGGATGTGCGCCAGCGCCAGCGCCGCCGCCCGGTCGGGATCGCGATCGGCCAGGGCCTCGACGAGGCCCGCGTGCTCCGCGGCCTGGCGTTCGTACTCGTGGCTCCGGCCGATCAGCACCCGCAGGCGGCCGGTGAGCGGTTCGAGCATGCCGTGCAGGAACGGGTTTCCGGCCAGGTCCGTGACGGCGTCGTGGAAATCCGCGTTGATCTGCGTGACGTCGCTGTGGCGCTCCTTCGCCATCGCGGCCTTGGCACGCTCCAGCAGCTTCTCCAGGCGCCGCACGTCGCGCGGGGTCGCGCGTTCGGCCGCCAGCCGGAACACCAGGACCTCCAACGCCTCCCGGATGTCGAAGAGGTGCTCGATGTCGAGCCGGGTGAGCTCGGAGACGATGACGCCCCGCCGCGGCACGTTGTGGACCAGGCCTTCGGTCTCGAGCATGCGCAGCGCCTCGCGGACCGGGATCCGGGACACCCCGAACTCGTCGGCCAGCGCCTGCTCGACCATGCGGTCGCCCGGGCTGATCCGCCCGTCCGCGATGCGCGCGCGCAGCTCGTCGCGAACCTGCTCGCGCAGCGGGTAGTCCTGCGCGCCGATCACTCGGGGTGTCCGCGGCTTGGCCACTCTGCCGGCTCCTCTCCGTCCGGTTCAGACAATAGCGGCCTGGTCCTCGGCCACCCCGGGCAACGGCTGCGGCCGCATGGCCGGGAGCTCGGTCATCGCCGCCAGCCGCAGGACGGTCGGCTCGCAGTACCGGCGCCCCACGATCTGCAGCCCCACCGGCAGCCCGAGCGGGCTCGTGCCGCAGTTGACGCTCGCCGCGGGATGCCCGCTGAGGTTGAACGGCAGGGTGAGCCGGCAGTACTCCGGCAGCAGCCGCTCCGGATCCATCTCCGCCATCGGGACCGGCGCGAGTGCGAGCGTGGGAGTGCACAGCGCATCCAGGTCGTGCTCGTCCATCGCGTCGTCGATCGCGATCCGCACCCGGCGCCGCTGGTCGCGGGCCCACTGCAGGTCCGCGTCCGCGACCCGCGACCCGGCCTGCAGGGCGCGCAGGCTCGCCGGGTGGTACCGCTGCGGGCACGCGTCCATCCACTCCCGGTGGAGTCGCGCGCTTTCCCACGACACGAGCAGCGTGTGCGCCCTCGGCGTCTCGCTCATTCCCGGAATGTCCATGAGAACCACTTCGGCGCCGCGCTCGGCCAGCGACTCGACGGCACGCTGCACCACCTCGGCGATGCCCTCCTCGATGCCGTCGAAGAAGTACGCCGGGCAGCCGATCCGGGGGCGGGCCGCCCGGACCGGCCGGTCGGAGCCCGGCTGATCGGACAGGACGTCGTGCAGCAGCGCCGCATCGGCCACCGACCTGGTCAGCCATCCGATGTGGTCCACCGAGGTGCCGCCCGGGACCAGGCCGTCCGCGTCCACCATGCCGAACGTGGGTTTGAGGCCCACCACCCCGTTGATCGCCGCCGGCTTGCGGATGGAACCGCCGCCGTCGGTGCCGATGGCGGCCAGGCTGGAGCCGACCGCCACCGACACCCCGCCACCGGCCGTGGAGCCGCCCGGATACCGGGTGAGGTCCCAGGGATTGCGGGTCGGCGGCGCGTTCATGCCGATGCCGAACTCGTGCGTCCGGTGCTTGCCGGTGATGATCGCGCCGGCGGCCCGGAGGCGGCGCACCACGGCCGCGTCGACGTTGGGCACGTTGCCGGCGAGCACGTCCGACCCCGCCTCGGTGGGCATCCCCCGGGTGGCGATCAGATCCTTGATCCCGATCGGAATGCCGTGCAGCGGTCCCGAGATCTGCCCGTCGGACCACTTCCGGTCGGCATCGCGCGCGGCCGCCAGAGCCGCGTCGCAGTCGAGGTGCGCGTAGGCGTTCACGTGCGGTTCGGTTGCGCGGGCTCGGCTCAGCACCGCTTCCACGAGCTCGACGGCTTTCACTCGGCCCGCGCGCAGCTCCTCGGCAGCGCCGACGATGGTCAGGTCGGCGAGCGACTCCACCGGCCCATCGCCTCCCGGGGTCAGCATTGGCCGCAGACCGCCCGGTCGGCGGGTTCCCAGCCCGCGACCGATCGCCACAGGTCCTCGGCGCGTTCCTGGGCCGCGGCCACGACTTCGCCGGTGTCGACCGTCAGCACGGCGCGGTCCCGGACCACGAACTCGCCGTTGACCATCACGCTGTGGATGTCGCTGGACTGGCCCGCGTAGACGAGGTTCGCCACCGGGTCGAGCAGCGGCGCCAGGTGCGGGCGTTCGAGGTCCACGAACACCAGGTCGGCGAGCTTGCCGGGCTCGATGGAGCCGAGGTCCGCCTCCCGGCCGATGGCCCGCGCCCCCTGGATCGTGGCCATTTCGAGCACGTCCATCGCCTTGATGCCGGTGGGCCCGCCGTCGGCGACGCGGTTGACGCAGAGCGCGAACCGCATCGCCTCCACCATGTCGTGCACCATGTTGTCGGTCGCGAGCCCGACCACGGCGCCCAGCCTGCGCAACCGCGCGGCGGGCGCGATCCAGCCGCTCTTGGCGTTCACCACCGGGATGTGGCAGACGTTGGTGCCCGACTCCGCGAGGAGCTCGGCGTCGCCGTCCTCGAGGAAGGCGCAGTGACCGGCGATCAGCCCGCTCCCCAGGATCCCCAGGTCACCGAGATGCTGGACGGAGCTCCGGCCGGTGAGCCGCCGGACCTGTTCCACCTCCCCCGCGGTCTGGGCGAGGTGCATGAACATCCCGACGCCGCGTTCCTCGGCCAGCAGGGCCGCCTGTTCGAGCAGCCGCGACGACGCCGTGTCCGGGCCGTGCGGGCCGACCTGGCAGGTGATGCGGCCGCCGTCGTAGCCGTGCCACTCCTCGATGAGCTGGGCGTTGGTCTCCAGCAGCCGCTTGCCCAGATCGGCGTCGTAGCTGTACTCGCCGCCGCGGACCGTGAACAGGTCCGCGTCGTGGACGCGTTCGCTGACGACGGCGCGGATCCCCAGCTCGGCGAGCGCCTTCACGTTGGACAGCGAGTGGATGTAGTTCTCCACGATCGTGGTCGAGCCGAACGCCAGCGCCTGCAGGGCACCGAGCCGGGAGAAGACGTAGGTGTCGTCCGGGCCGAGGATCACGCCCTGCGGGATGTCCTTGCGGTAGACGGGTGCCCCGCCCATGTCGTCGCCGATGCCGCGGGTGACCGCGAGCGCGCAGTGCACGTGCAGGTTCACGAAACCGGGCAGGAGCAGCTGCCCCCGGGCGTCGATGCGCTCGGCGTCCGGATGCGCCTCCTCCAGCACGGCGCGCTTGCCCACGTCGGCGATGCGGCCGTCGTCCGCGACGACGACCGCGCCGTCCCGGATGACGGAGCGCTCGGCGTCGACGGGGACGACTGTCGCGCCACTGATCAGCTTGGTCATTTCTCGCCTTCCTCGTCCTCGAGATTGCGTCTACTGCGGATCGGCGGCGGGCCCGTGGTTCGCCCACCAGAACTCGGCGATGTCCTGCCGCCGCGCCCACCAGATCTCGCCCCGGTCCACCGCCTCCCGGAGGAACTCCCGCAGCGCGTGGGCGCGGGCCGGCTGGCCGATGATGCGCGGGTGCAGCCCGATCGACATCAGCTTCGGGCGGGTGGCGCCCTCCTCCCACAGGTAGTCCAGCGAGCGCCGGCAGTGGTCGAGGAACGCGTCGGGGCCCGACAGGGTCTGGCCAGGCAGGAACCGGCCGTCGTTGAGCGCGAAGGAGTACGGCACGACGAGGTGGTCCCGGCCGAGCACCGGAACGAAGTAGGGGAGCTCGTCGGCGAAGGAATCGCTGTCGTAGAGGAAGCCGCCTTCTTCGACGAGCAGTTCCCTGGTGTTCACCGACGCCGGCTGCCGGGAGTACCAGCCGCGCGGCCGCTCACCGCAGGTCTCCGCGATCGACTCGATCGCCATGCGCAGGCGCTGCCGCTCGGTCTCGCGGTCCAGTGTGGACACGTTCTCCCAGCGGTAGCCGTGGCAGCACACGTCGTGGCCTGCCTCCTTGATCCAGGCCGCGACCTCGGGGTTCATCTCCAGCGCCGTGGCGCACGCCTGGAACGTGACCGGCAGCCGCAGCTCGTCGAACATCCGCTGGAGGCGCCAGATCCCGGCTCGTGCGCCGTACTCGAAGATCGTCTCGTTGCCCAGGTCGCGGACCGGCAGCGGCGGGTAGTCGAACTCCTGGGGGATCTCGTTGCGCCCGTCGCCGTTGGCGTAGGAGTACTCCGAGCCCTCCTCGTAGTTGATCACGAGGCAGATCGCGACCCGGGCGCCGTTCGGCCACCGGACCTGGAGTCCCTCCCGGCCGTAGCCGACGAGGTCCCGGGCTTCGCCCGTCATTTGCGAACCTCCGCTCCCGGGCCGCCCGGCCCGCGGGTCGCCACGCACTCGTCGGCCAGCGGGCCTTGGCCCACCTGCAGCTTCGGACCGCCCGTCGCGGACATGGCGGCGAGCAGCTCGGGCCGGTAGTCGCCCCAGGCGCGGTCGCCGGCGCGTCGCCGGCCTCCGATGACGACCGCCTCCAGCCGCATGAGCAGGCACGCGCCCAGGCACATCGGACACGGTTCGAACGTCGTGAACATGGTGGCGGCGGCGGACATCGCGTCCGGCGTCTGGCGGGCGAAGTCGCGCAGGGCAACGACCTCGGCGTGGGCCGTGGGGTCGCCGGACGAGGTCGTCTCGTTGCCGCCGCGCCCGACGATCCGCTCGCCCACGACCACGACCGCCCCGACGGCGAGGTCGCCGCGCCGACCTGCCGCGCGCGCCTCGATGAGCGCTTCCTCCATGAACAACAGCTGCGTGTCGAGTTCCACGTCGCTCCTTCCCGACTTCGCATCGATCCCGGCTAGCACGTCACCCCGCCTCCCCGACGGTGCGCAGGTCCACGTGCGCCGTCTCCCGGGCGGCCAGGACGCAACCGACCATCAGCGCCAGCAGCGCGGCGAGGTACACGGCCACCGGGATCCAGGAGCCGAACTGCGCGATGAAGAACGCGGTGATGATCGGGGCCAGCGCCCCGCCGAACACGCCGGCCAGCTGGAAGCCGAGCCCCGCGCCCGTGTAGCGCACGCGGGTGGGGAAAAGCTCCGGCACGTAGGCCGCCAGCGGGCCCCACATCGCCGCGATCAGCACGTTCCCCACGACCGGCGCCAGGAGCATCAGGATGGTGGAACCGCTGTGCAGGAAGGAGAAGAAGGCGAACACCCACGCGGCGGAGCCGATCGCGCCGATGGCCAGGACCGGCCGGCGGCCGATGCGGTCGGCGAGGTGCCCCCACACCGGGATGGCGAGGGCCTGCGCGGCGGCGCCGAGCAGCACGGCGTTGAGCAGCAGCTGCCGGGACGCGCCCAGCTGGGTCGTGCCGTACACCAGGACGAAGACGTTGAACACGTAGAAGGTGACGTCGCTGCCGATGCGGGAACCGACCGCAATGGCCACGGTGCGCCAATGCTCGGTCACCACGACGAGCAGGGGCGCGCGCGACTGCTCGTGCCGGCCGCCGGCCTCTTCGAAGACCGGTGACTCGTGCACCTGGACGCGGATCCACAGGCCGATGAGCACGAGGATCCCGCTGGCCAGGAACGGAACCCGCCAGCCCCACGCGAAGAACGCCTCGTCGGAGACCAGGAACGTGACCAGCGAGAAGACCCCGTTGGCGATGAGCAGGCCGACCGGGCTGGCGATCTGGACGAGCGCGCCGAAGAAGCCGCGCCGCCCGTCCTTGCTGCTCTCCCCCACCATCAGCGCCGCGCCGCCCCATTCGCCGCCGAGCCCGATGCCCTGGACGAAGCGGAGCACCACCAGCAGCACCGGCGCCCAGATCCCCACCTGGCCGTAGGTGGGGACGACGCCGATGAGGGTCGTCGCCGCACCCATGATGACCAGCGTCGCGACCAGCACCGCCTTCCTGCCGCGCTTGTCGCCGAAGTGGCCGAAGATCACGGCGCCCAGCGGCCTGGTCACGAAGGCCACGGAATACGTGGCGAGGGACAACAACGTCGCCGCGACGGGATTGCCCGCCGGGAAGAACAGGGCCGGGAACACCAGCGCTGCCGCGGATCCGTAGATGAAGTGGTCGTACCACTCCAAGGTCGTGCCGGCGACGCTCGCCCCGATGACACGACGAAACGAACCCCGCTGCCGAACCATCGCAGGTGCTTGTGACGTGTCCGAGGAAGAAGTCATGCTCACTCCAAGGAACGGGCGTTCTGCGACCCGGCGCAGAACGAATTGGTGGATACCTGGCGCGAGAGCTGCGGACCGGCGCCGACGGCGATGCCGCCTCCGGATCCCGGAGGTTCGGGAGGCCCTGCGGTGAACTGGTACACCGGACTGAAAGGAAGATTTGGTATCCCGGATACTCGCAGCGGCCCGGCTCCTCTGTCAACGTTTTCGTATCCCGGATACCATCTGTTCACGAATGATCGTCAACTGGAAACATCGCATCCACCAGCGGAAACAAAGCAGGAAAAGCGCCATTTCCGGCGCTATCTGTCTCGTTACAGTTCTATTCGAACCGGCTCAATCCACGGCGGAGCGCATCGAGGGTTTCGGCGATCTGACGCCGGGATACGGCCGCGCTCGCGACGACGGCCGACCGGTGGAACGTGCCGGGGAACAGGTGCAGCTCGACCGATGAGCCGCCGCGCAACAGGCCGGACGCGTAGGACAAGCCCTCATCGCGCAGCGGGTCGTTCTCGTAGACCGACACGTACGCGGGCGGGAGACCGGAGAGATCATCGGCGCGAGCCGGCGCGGCGTACGGCGGGACGACCCCGCCGCAGTCCGCCAGGTAGTACCGCCAGCTCAACACCGCGTCGGGCCGGTTCCACAGTGGAGTATCGCCGAACGCCCGCATCGAGGCGGTGTCCAGCCGGTCGTCGACCTCGGGCGCGTCGAGCAGCTGGAAGCACAGCGGCGGCCCGCCGCGGTCGCGGACGAGCAGCGTGAGCGCGGCGGCGAGACCGCCCCCGGCGCTCATCCCGTACACCCCGATCCGCCCCGCATCGACGCCCAACTCGCGGCTTTCGGAAGCGATCCAGCGCAGCGCTGCCTCGCAGTCCCGCAGGGCGGCGGGGTACGGATGCTCCGGAGCCAGCCGGTAGTCGACGGCCACGACGACCGCGGGCACTTGCGCGGACAGATCCGCGGCTTGCACTGCGACCGTCTCCAGGCCGCCCATCACGAATCCCCCGCCGTGCAACAACAACAAGGCGGGAAGCGGGCCGGTGACATCGGGCGGCCGGCAGACCCCGACCCGCACGGAGCCGTCCGGACCGGGCACCGCGTGGTCGGTCATGTCGACCCCGCCGGGCGCCGCGCCCGCGGCGAGCTGCCGCATTCGGGCGCGAGCCCCGGCGAGGTCCTGGATGTGCAGGTCGGGCAGCGCGGGCAGGGCTGCCGCGAGCTCGGGATCCAGGCGCACGTCGTCACCCCCTCGCCGACGTCACCGCATTGTGCGGCCAGAGCGGCCGCCCCGGCCACTGCGGCGGCTCAGCGCTTGCCCGTGCGCACCGCGCCCGCGCTCGCATAGCTATGGGTATACCAAACGCTAATCCGATCAAGTACACGCGGCTCGTTTCTTGGATATTCCGAACCTGCGAGATGATTTGGTATACAGAACACCCCAAGCTTGGACTTCTAGGAGCTCGTGATGTGCCTCGACCCAACCCCGCCGCCGCCCAGCAGCGTCACCCGTCGCGGGGTGCTCGCCGCAGCCGCCGTGCTGGCCGGAACCGCCGCCCTGACCACCGCGCCCCGCTCGGCCGAGGCCGCTCCGCGACCCGGCTCGAACGGCGGCGACCTGGTCATCGAGGGCGGCACGCTGCTCGATCCGGCGACCGGTGAGGTCATCGAGGACAGCGTCGTCGTGATCCGCGACGGCATCGTCCGCGCGGCTGGTTCCCGCGACCGCGTGCAGGCACCCGCCGACGCCCCGCGCCTGGACGCGCGCGGCAAGTGGGTCCTGCCCGGCCTCGTCGACGCGCACATCCACCTCAACACGGCGGCCGAGGCCGCCGACGCGGTCCGCAAGGGCGCGACCAGCGCGCGCAGCGGTTCCACGAACTTCTACCAGGACATCGCCGTGCGCGAGCTGGCGTGGCAGGCGCCGCAGCAGGCGCCGCATCTGAAGGCCGCGGGCGTCTTCGTCACCCCGGATCTCGGCGACACCGTCCTCGCCGACCCCGACCTCACGCCGCTGGCGCGGCTCAAGGAGGGCGTCCGCTCGCCGGAGGCGCTGCGCCGCGTCGTCGAGGTGAACCTCGCCCGGGGCGCCGACGTGATCAAGACGCGGGTCAACGAGCGGGCCGGGTTGCCCGAGCAGGATCCGCAGACCCAGGTCTACTCCTACGAGCAGCTCGCCGTGGTGGTGGCCGCGGCCCGGAAGCGCGGCAAGAGCGTCCTGTGCCACAGCTACAGCGAGAAGGGCTGCCACGACGCGGTGACCGCGGGCATCCGCTCGCTGGAGCACGGCGTCTTCGTCGGTGAGCGGACCCTGCACGAAATGCGCCGCCGGGACACCTACTTCACCCCGACGCTCACCGCGATGGCCGGTCTCGCCGAGTCCACCAACCCGGTCCTGGCCGAACGCGGGCGCACCTACCTGCCCATCCTCAAGGACGCCGTCCGCGCCGCCCACGAGATGGGCGTGCCGCTCGCCGCCGGCACCGACTCCTCCGGCGGCACCGTCGACCCGATCGGCCGCGAGGTGCAGCTGATGCACGAGGCAGGCCTGCCCGCGCTCGACGCCATCCGCACCGCGACGACCTCCGCCGCCAGGCTCCTCGGCGTGGAACGCGAAGCGGGGCGGCTCACCGCGGGCTTCCAGGGCAACGCGATCGTCGTCTCGGGTGACCCGCAGCGCGACCTGTCCGTCCTGATGTCGCCGGTGCACGTCGTTCGTTCAGGGCTGGTCGTCTAGTCCTACCACTTCCACCGTGGCGGGCCGTGGTCGATTCCCCGGCCCGCCACGGCGTTCCGGCTTCTTTTCGTCTCTTGTGGACGGTTCCGGCACCGAGTAGTACGCCGAAGCGCTGGCCGCCGCGGAGGCGCTGAACGCCTGGGATGCCGACCGCCGGGTCGACATCTCGCTGGCCGCACTCGGCGCCGTCGCCGACCGCGCCCGGCCGCTGGCCGCGCTGTCGGTCGGCCAGCGCTACCGGGTGCGGTTGGCCTGCCTCCTCGGCCGGGCACGACCTGCTGCTGCTGGACGAGCCGCCGAACCACCTCGACGCGGCCGGTCTCGAACACCTGACCACGCGGCTGCGGGAACACCCGGGCGGCGTCGTGCTCGTCAGCCACGACCGCGCGCTGCTCGCCGACGTCGTCACCTCGGTGCTCGACCTCGACCCGACCAGGGACGGGCGCCCGCGGACCTACGGCGGCGGGTACGCCGGTTACCAGCAGGGGAAGCGGGCCGAACGCGAGCGCTGGGAGAACGAATACCGCGCACAGCAACGCGAACACCAGCGGCTCGCCGACGACCTCTCCGCGGCCCAGGACCGCCTGTCCACCGGGTGGCGACCGGAGAAGGGCACCGGCAAGCACACCCGCGCCACGCGCGCGCCCGCGCTCGTGCGGGCGGTCCACCGGCGGCAGGAAGACCTCGACGCGCACCGCGTGGACGTGCCGGCGCCGCCGCTGCGCTTCCAGGCCCCGGAACTCGGGGACATGCCAGGGGTTCCGCTCCTGCACGCCGACGAGGTGACCCTGCGCGGGCGGTTGGAGCAACCCCGGTCGCTGCTGCTGCGATCCGGCGATCGCCTCGTCGTCACCGGCCGCAACGGTGCCGGGAAGTCGAGTCTGCTTTCGCTGCTGTCCGGTGAGCTCCAGCCGACGTCGGGTGCCGTGGTGCGCAACGCCTCGGCGCGGGTCTCGTGGCTCGCGCAGGAATCGCCGGCTGCGGCACGGCTGACCGCCGGTGAGGCGTACCAGCGGGCCGTCGACGAACTCGCCGTGTCCGGGCTGATCGACGGCGACGCGATCCCGTTGCCGGAGCTCGGGCTGCTGCCCGACGCCGCCGGCCGACCGGTCGCCGAGTTGTCGATCGGCCAGCAACGCCGGCTGCAGCTTGCGATCGCGCTGGCCGCGCGGCCGCACGTGCTGCTGCTCGACGAGCCGACGAACCACCTGTCGATGACGCTGGTCGAAGAGCTCACCGATGCGCTGACCACGACCACAGCGGCGATCGTGGTCGCCACCCACAACAGGCAGCTGCTGCGCGACACCGCGAACTGGCCGCGGCTGCCGCTCTGACCGCCTCGCGCGGCTCCACCCCGCTCCGGGGTGGAGCCGCGCCTCACTGCTTGTCCGCCGGCACGGCGTCCCCGGCCGGGGCGTTGCTGCGGCCGTAGTGGTGGGTGGTGAACATGTAGATCACGCCGATGGCGACGACGATCCCACCGGAGAGCAGCACGATGTAGTTGTCGTACCAGGCGGCCTGCGGCGTTCGTGGCCACGAGATGTTCACCATGGCGCCGATGCCGTAGGCCAGCGCCACGACGTTGACCAGGATCCCCCACCGGCCGAGGGTGAACTTGCCCGTCGGTCGCCAGCCCTTCAGCCGCGCGCGCAGGGCGGCGAGCACGACCATCTGGAACGCCAGGTAGATCCCCAGGATCGCGAACGAGACGATCTTGGTGAGCGCGTCGGTGGAGATCAGCGACCCCACCGCGATGATCGCCGGGACCACGCCGGCCAGCAGGAGCGCGTACGGCGGCACGTGGCGGGCGTGGGAGAAGCGGCGCAGCACCTTGTAGCCGATGATCATCTCGTCGCGGGCGTAGGAGTAGGTCAGCCGCCCGGCCGCCGCCTGCAGGCTGATCGTGCAGGACAGGAACGAGATCAGCACCACGCTCATCACCGCCCGCGCGCCCGTCTCGCCGAAGGCGCTGTTGAGCACGTTGATCAGCGGATCGGCGTCTTCGCCGGAGATGACCTTGCCGAAGTCGGGCACCGCCAGCAGCAGGGTCAGGCAGGCGAACGTCGCCGCAGCACCGCCGATGTAGATGGTGCGCCGCATCGCCTTCGGCACGTTGCGGCCCGGGTCCGGGACTTCTTCGGCGGTGTCGCCGCACGCCTCGAAGCCGTAGTACTGGTAGAAGCCGATGATCGCGGCCGCGAGGAACACCGGCAGGTAGGGGCCGGAACCTCCGGCGCCGAAGTTGTCGAACAGCACCCCCAGGCCGTGGAAGCGGTGGGTCGTCAGCAGCCAGATGCCCACGAACAGCGCGCCCAGCAGTTCGGCGGTGAACCCGATGATCGCGGCCATCGACAGCACCTTCGTGCCGCCGTAGTTGATCAGGGTGGCCACCACGATCAGCGCGACCGTGCACAGCACGTTGTTGATGACCGTCGGGTGGAAGCCGAACAGCAGGGCGATGTAGGGCCCGGCGCCGTAGGCGACGCTCGTGATCGTCACCAGCAGTGCCATCAGGTAGACCCAGCCGGACATCCACGCCCAGCGCTTTCCCCACAGCCGCCGGGCCCAGGGGTAGATCCCGCCCGCCAGCGGGTACTGCGCGACGACCTCCCCGAACACCAGGGCGACCAGGAACTGCCCGGCGCCGGCGAGCAGGAAGCTCCAGATCATCGGCGGCCCGCCGGCGGCCAGCGCGACCCCGAACAGCGTGTAGGTGCTCACCACCGGCGACAGGTAGGTGAACCCGAGGGCGAAGTTCGCCCACAGGCTCATGTCCCGGCGGAATTCCGTGGTGTAACCGAGCTCGCTCAGCCGCGCGTCGTCGCTGCCGGCTTTGCTGTCCGAAGTGGACATCGCGGCCCCCTCGGTCGGATTCGGACCGGGTCGGCCGTGGGTTCACGCTCGCGCTCGAACGGGTAGCCGAACGCCGGGCGACGCGGTCCCGTTCGCTCACGAACCAGTCGGCACCCGGACCAATTTCGTGAACGCGGATACCGGAGATAGTCCTCCGCCGCCCGGCGTCTAGCTAGTCGAACCCCGCAGGTCACGCACCGTGTTCGAAGCGGTGCCGGATCAGCGCGCTCGCCGCCGTTCCCGCCGGGGTGCCGAGCGCGTGGAACTCCTCGCAGTCGGTCGCGGTCAGCGGCCCGAGCGCGACGAGGACGACGTCGTCGTTCTCCGGTGGAGGGGAACTCCCACCACCCTACCGAGACACCGCCCCGGTGCTCCGGGCCAAGACCCGGCCGCTATTCCAGTCCACGTTGGACGGTGCCCTGCTCCTCTTCGAGCATGGTCGTGAACGCCTCGTCGGAGAGTTCGCGGGGATCCGCGGTTTCGTGCTCGGGCATTCCTCCCCCTACTGGTGAGTGCGTTGCGCGGTGACGATCCGGTGGACCAGGCGGGCCGCGGTCCGGGCGGTGCGGTTGTCGATGTCGAGCCCGGGATTGAGCTCCGCGACGTCGCAGAGCGCCAGCTTGCCGCTGGCCGCCACCCGCTCGCACACGTGCTGGATCGTCTCCAGCGGGACGCCGTAGGCCGCCGGGGCGCTCACGCCGGGCGCCACCGCCGCAGGCAGCACGTCGAGGTCGATCGTCAGGTAGACCACGTCGCAGCCGGTCAGGAACCGGTCCACGAACTCGTCCACCGCGACCAGGTTCGCCGGGCCGCAGTGGTCGTCGAGCAGGTAGTCCACGCCCAGCTCGTCGGCGGTGTCGAACAGGGCTTTGGTGTTGCTCGGCTGGCTGATGCCCAGCACCGCGTAGTGCAGGTGTTCGCCGCTCTGCCGCTCCCGGTCGGCCATCTGCCGGAACGGCGTGCCGGAGCTCGGTGTTTCGTCGGCGCGGAGGTCGAAGTGCGCGTCGAGGTTGAGCACGCCGAGCTTCGCGCCGGAGCGCACCCGCGCCGATTCCGCGATGCCGAGGTAGCTGCCGTAGGCGATCTCGTGCCCGCCGCCGAAGACGACGACGAACCGGCCGTCGTCGAGCAGGTCCGTCACGGCCCGGCCGAGCCGTTCCTGCCCGGCTTCCAGCGCACCGTCGGTGACCTCGACGTCGCCCGCGTCCGCGGCTTCCACCGGTGCGGGCAGCGCCATCGAGGCCAGCGCCTCGCGGATGGCGCGCGGGCCGTCCGCCGCTCCCGGGCGGCCCTTGTTGCGGCGGACGCCTTCATCGCTGCGGAACCCGAGGAACGCGACGTCCGCCGCTCCCCCGGCGCCGACGACGTGGTGCCACCTGAGGTGTTCGGGCCCCGGTCCGTCGTCGCGGCCGCTCCAGCGCTGCGGCGCGCGGTTCACCGCCTCAACGATCACTTTCCCACTCCTGCAAGTCCAATTTGGTCGCCGGCGGCCCGGAGGCGCAGCCGCCTCCGGGCCGGCCGGTTCACGCGTCGAGCATCGGGATCCGCACGCCGCGCTCCCTGGCGACGTCGGTCGCGTGCTGGTAGCCGGCGTCGACGTGGCGCAGCACGCCCATGCCCGGGTCGTTGGTGAGCACCCGGGTCAGCTTCTCGGCGGCCAGCTCGGTGCCGTCGGCGATGCAGACCTGCCCGGCGTGGATCGAGCGCCCCATGCCGACGCCGCCGCCGTGGTGGATCGACACCCACGACGCGCCCGAGGAGGTGTTGACCAGCGCGTTCAGCAGCGGCCAGTCGGCGATCGCGTCGGAGCCGTCCAGCATCGACTCGGTCTCCCGGTAAGGCGAGGCGACCGAACCGGAGTCGAGGTGGTCGCGGCCGATGGCGACCGGGGCGGACAGCTCGCCGGAGGCGACCATCTCGTTGAACTTCAGGCCGGCGCGGTGCCGTTCGCCGTAGCCCAGCCAGCAGATCCGGGCGGGCAGGCCCTCGAAGGCGACCCGCTCGCCGGCCATCGTCAGCCACCGGTGCAGGTGCTCGTTCTCCGGGAACAGCTCCATGATCGCCTTGTCGGTGGCCGCGATGTCCGCGGGGTCACCGGACAGCGCCGCCCACCGGAACGGGCCGAGGCCCTCCTCGAACAGCGGCCGGATGTGCGCGGGCACGAACCCCGGGAACGCGAAGGCCCGGTCGTAGCCGGCCTTGCGGGCCTCGTCCCGGATGGAGTTGCCGTAGTCGAAGACCTCGATGCCCTTGTCCAGGAAGCCCACCATCGCCTCGACCTGGGCGGCCATCGACTTGCGGGACCGCTCGGTGAACGCCGCCGGGTCCTGCTCCGCCAGCGCGGCCCACTCGTCGAGCTCGACGCCCACGGGCAGGTAGGAGAGCGGGTCGTGCGCGGAGGTCTGGTCGGTGACGATGTCGATCGGCGCGTCCATCTCCAGCAGCTTCGGGAACACCTCGGCGGCGTTGCCCAGCAGCCCGATCGACAGCGGCTTGCGCTGGTCCCTGGCCTCCACCGCGAGCCGCAGCGCGTCGTCGACGTCGTCGGCGCGGACGTCGAGGTAGCGGTGGGCGATGCGGCGCTCGATGCGCGAGGGGTCGCACTCCACGCAGATCGCCACGCCCTCGTTCATGGTCACCGCCAGCGGCTGCGCGCCGCCCATGCCGCCGAGCCCGGCGGTCAACGTGATGGTGCCGGCGAGGGTGCCGTCGAAGCGCTTGCGGGCGACCGCGCCGAAGGTCTCGTAGGTGCCCTGCAGGATGCCCTGGCTGCCGATGTAGATCCACGACCCGGCGGTCATCTGGCCGTACATCGTCAGGCCCAGCGAGTCGAGGCGGCGGAACTCCTCCCAGTTCGCCCAGTCGCCCACCAGGTTGGAGTTGGCGATCAGCACCCGGGGCGCCCACTCGTGGGTGCGCAGCACGCCGACCGGCTTGCCGGACTGCACCAGCAGCGTCTCGTCCTTCTCCAGGGTCTTGAGGGTCTCGGTGATCGCGTCGAAGGCCGCCCAGCTCCGCGCCGCCTTGCCGGTGCCGCCGTAGACGACCAGGTCGTCGGGGCGTTCGGCGACCTCGGGGTCGAGGTTGTTCATCAGCATCCGCAGGGCGCCTTCCTGCTGCCAGCCGCGGCAGTTCAGGTCGGTGCCGCGCGGGGCGCGGACGGTGCGGGCGTCTTCGTTGCTCATGTGCTGCTCCAGGTTCGAGCCGTTCTCGTTGGTCCCATCAGACCCCGCACCGCGCCCGGCCGACAGCGCGGAGCCGGGTTGTTCTCGGATCCGAGACACCTGCTTCCGACGCTCAGGCGACCGGGCGCGGGTCGCGGCCGGAGATGGCCGCCGTCAGCCCGGCGGCGCCGCCGCGCATCGCCTCGCCGACCACGGCCGGTTCGTGGCGCTCGTGGAACCGGCTCCACGTGGTGCTCAACGCCGCCACCGGCCGTCCACTGTGGTCGAACACCGCGGCGCCCACGGAGCGCATGCCGGGCGCGACCAGCTCCACCTCCTCCGACCAGCCGCGCTCCCGGTCGACCGCCAGCCCCTCCCCCAGCTCCGCCAGGGTCCGGGGGCCGCGGCCGGTGCGGGTGATGAAGTCGCTGCGGTGCGGGAACAGGGCGCGGATCTGCGCTTCGGTGCTGCCGGCGAGGATCGCGCGGCCGTTGGCGGTCAGGTGCGCGGGCAGCCGCACCCCGACGTCGGTGATCAGCGAGACGTCGGCGCCGGAGGTCGGCTGCTCCTTCAGCAGGTACACCGTTTCCGCGCCGTGCAGGATGCCGAGGTGCACGGTCTGCCCGAGGCTGCGGGCCAGCCGGCGCAGGATCGGCGCGGCCCGCCGCTCCAGCGGCTCGTGCCGGAGGTAGGCGGAGCCGATCTCGAACGACACCACCCCGAGCCCGTAGGCCTGCTCCGCCGCCAGGTACACCACGAATCCCTTGTCCACCAGGACGGAAAGGATGTGGTACAGCGACGAGCGGGGAATCCCGAGATCCCTGGCGAGGCTCGCCGCGCGCACCGGCCCGGGTCCTTCGGCGAGCCGGACGAGGACGTCCAGCGCCCGCCCGACGGCCGGTGACGCGCTCGACTCGGCCACCTCATGCACCTCCCGCGACGGGACGATTCTCGCGGATCCGGTTGCGCATCGCCGCCCAGTAGATCGCGCCGGGCACGACCAGCCCGAGCAGCCACGCGATGTCGGCGCCGCCGAGCAGCGGAACCATGAAGCCGGTGAAGACCTTGTCCACGTTGGAGAACGGGATCTGCACGGCGATGCCGAAGAAGTAGGCGACCAGCGCGGGAACGCACCAGCGGCCGTAGCGGCCGTTCGGGTCGTACATCGCGTCGAGGTCGTAGTTCTCCTTGCGCAGGAAGTAGAAGTCGACCAGGTTGATCGCGCTCCACGGCGTGAGGAAGTACAGCAGGAAGTGCAGGAACAGCACGAAGTTCGACAGGAAGTCACCGCGCCCCAGCACCGCGAGCACGCCGCCGAGGACGCCGACGAACGCGATGTAACCGATCCGGGCCCCTTGCGAGAGCACCGCCCTGCGGGTGAACGCGGTCAACGTGGTGGCCACCGTCATGTAGCCGCCGTAGATGTTGAGCACGTTGATGGTGAGCTTGCCCAGCGCGATGGCCAGCAGCAGCGGCAGCACCAGCGCCTCGCCGCCGAGTCCCACCACGTAGGTCACCTCGTGGCCCTTGAACTCCTTGCCCGCCACCGCGTAGGCGAGCGCGCCGAAGGACATCGCCCACGTCGCGCCGAGCGCGGTGCCGCCGTAGGTCCACCAGAACGTCGCCCGGATCGAGGTGCTCGCCGGCAGGTACCGGGAGGTGTCCGCGACGTACGGGCCGAAGGTGAGCTGCCAGGACGCGGTCAGCGACAGCGCGAGCAGGAACGCGGGCAGGTCGAGCTCCGCGTTCGCCAGCACCGGCCCGAGGTCGTGCGTGGTGACCAGCCGGAACGTCAGGTACACGAACACCACGACCGACACCAGCGACGCGAGCCAGCCGAAGCGGTGGATCAGCCGGTATCCGGCGATCGCGATCAGCGCCGACAGCGCTGCGTAGAGCAGGATGCTGGCGTCCACCGGCAGCCCGGTGATCGCGGCCAGCGCCTGGCCGCCCAGCACGTTGCCGCTGGCGAAGTAGCCGAGGTACATCAGCACGACCAGGACCAGCGGCAGCACCGCGCCGTACACGCCGAACTGCGCCCGGCTCTGGATCATCTGCGGGATGCCGAGCTTCGGCCCCTGCGCGGCGTGCAACGCCATCGGGATGCCGCCGATGGCGTTGCCCAGCGCGATGGCCGCCAGCGCCCACAGCGGGTGCAGGCCCACGAGCACGGTCAGCGCGCCGGTCACGGCCGAGGTGATCTGCATGTTTCCGGCGAACCACAACGTGAACAGGCTGCGCGGGTTGCCGTGCCGCTCGCCGTCGGGGATCGGGTCGATCGATCTGCGCTCGACCTGCAACGATCCGGCCATTCGCCCTCCTCGCGCCGCGGAATTCGTTCGTTCCATTAGTCGCCGCGCGGGTTCCCGGAGCAATCCCCGGCCGGAAGCAGTTGTCCAGGATGACAGACAGTCCGGGCGCGGGAGGGGTCACGCCCCTCCCGCGCCCGGAAGTCCTGACTGCGAACGGGTCTCAGTCGAGAGCGCCGACGACTTCCTCGACGGCGTCGACCAGTGCGCCGGACCGGCACAGCTCGACGGCGGCCCCCATCTCCGGCGCCAGGTGCCGGTCGGCGCCGGGACCGGCGACGTGCTGCCGGATGCGGTCGCGCACGGCTCCGGTGGCGGGCGACGGGCTCAGCGGCTGCCGCATGTCCATGGCGCGCGCCGCGGTGAGCGCTTCGATCGCCAGGACGCGGGTGAGGCCGTCGACGGCGCGGCGGAGCTTGCGGGCCGCGGACCAGCCCATCGAGACGTGGTCCTCCTGCATGGCCGAGGACGGGATCGAGTCGACGCTGGCCGGGACGGCGAGGCGCTTGAGCTCGGAGACGATCGCGGCCTGGGTGTACTGGGCGATCATGTGGCCGCTGTCGACGCCGGGGTCGTCCGCGAGGAACGGCGTCAGGCCGTGGTTGCGGGCGGGGTCCAGGAACCGGTCGGTCCGGCGCTCGCTGATGCTGGCCAGGTCCGCGGCGACGATGGCGAGGAAGTCCAGCACGTAGGCGACGGGGGCGCCGTGGAAGTTGCCGTTGGACTCCACGCGGCCGTCGGGGGTGACCACGGGGTTGTCCACGGCGCTGGCGAGCTCGACGGCCGCGACAGACTCGGCGTGGGCGAGGGTGTCGCGGACGCCGCCGGCGACCTGCGGCGCGCAGCGCAGCGAGTAGGCGTCCTGCACGCGGTTGCAGTCGGGGCCGGCGTGGCTGGCCACAATGCCCGAGCCGGCGAGCACGCGCCGCATGTTGGACGCGGCGGCGGCCTGGCCGGGATGCGGGCGCAGTTCCTGCAGGTCGGCGGCGAAGACGCGGTCGGTGCCGAGCTGGGCCTCCACGCTCATGGCGGCGGTGATGTCGGCCAGCTTCACCAGCTTGCGCAGGTCGTGGCAGGCCAGCACGAGCATGCCGAGCATGCCGTCGGTGCCGTTGATCAGCGCGAGCCCTTCCTTCTCGGCGAGCTCGACCGGGGTGATCCCGGCGGCGGCGAGGGCTTCCGCGGCGGGCAGCGAGCGGCCGTCGGCGTCCCGCACGGTGCCTTCGCCCATGAGGGCGAGCGCGGCATGCGCGAGCGGCGCGAGGTCGCCGGAGCAGCCCAGGCTGCCGTACTCGTGGACCACCGGCGTGATCCCGGCCGACAGCATCGCGGCGTAGGCGTCGGCGATCTCGGGGCGGACGCCGGTGCGGCCGGTGGCCAGGGTGGACAGGCGCAGCAGCATCAGCCCGCGGACGACCTCCCGCTCGACCTCCGGGCCGCTTCCGGCGGCGTGCGAGCGGACGAGGCTCTTCTGCAGCTGGCGGCGCAGTTCCACCGGGATGTGGCGGGTCGCGAGCGCGCCGAACCCGGTGGAGATCCCGTAGACCGGCTTCGGTTCTTCGGCGAGGCGCTCGATCCGGCCGCGGGTGTCCGCGAGGGCCTGGCGAGCCTCCTCGGAGAGCTCGACCCGCGCGCCGCCGCGGGCGACGCGGACGACGTCGGCGGGGCTGACGGCGCCGACTCCCACGACCACCGGCTGGGCGGTGATGTCCGCGCTGGCTTCAGTGCTGCTGAGCATGCTCAATGTTGTTCTTCCTCGTGAGTTGGGGCGTCGCGCTCGCTTCTTCCGGCTGGTGGCGCCAGATGAAGCATAGGGTTGTCTATACAGCTGCGTGTCCGGTGGTCAGCCGGTCCCGGCCTCGGACGCGGCGAGCCGGTCGTCGTCGGAGCTCCCGCCGGCGGCCTTGCGGCGGCCGACGCCGAACTTGTAGAAGATCGTGAGAGCGGCGAGCCACACGGCGCCGACGATGAGTGCCACGCGGGTGTCCGCGGAGAACGCCAGCAGCACGAACACGAAGACCAGGAAAGCGATCGCCGCGATCTGCGCGTACGGCCACAGCGGCGACGGGAACTTGAGCGCCGACGCCTCGGCCGGGCTCATCTTCCGGCGGGCCTGGAAGTGCGCCAGCATGATCATCAGCCACACCCAGACCGTGGCGAAGGTCGCGATGGAGGCGATGATCGTGAAGATGTCCTCCGGGACGACGTAGTTGAGCACCACGCCGATCAGCAGCGCGCCGGTCATGATGACCACGGTCATCCAGGGCACGCCGTTGCGCGAGACCCGGCCCATGATCGCCGGCGCCTGACCGCGCTCGACCATGCCGAACAGCATGCGGCCCGCGCCGAAGATGTCGCTGTTGATCGCCGACAGCGCGGCGGTGATCACCACGACGTTGAGGACGGTCGCCGCCGAGGTCAGCCCGAGGCCCTCGAAGATCTGCACGAACGGGCTGCCCGAGGAGCTGATCGACTGCCACGGGGTGATCGACATGATGACGCCGATGGTCAGCACGTAGAACAGCAGCACGCGCACCGGAACGCTGTTCACCGCGCGCGGGATGGTCTTGTGCGGCTCCTCGGCCTCCCCCGCGGTGACGCCGATGATCTCGGTGCCGCCGAAGGCGAACATGACCACGGCGAAGGACATCAGGAAGCCCTCGATGCCGTTGGGGAAGAACCCGCCGTGCGACCACAGGTTGCTCACGCCGGTCTCCGCGTGGGCGCCGCTGAAGCCGAAGGCGAGGACGGCGATGCCGCCGAGGATCATCGCGACGATCGCGCCGATCTTGACCACGGAGAACCAGAATTCGAGCTCGCCGAAGACCTTGACGCTCAGCAGGTTCACCGCGCCGATGACGAACAGCGTGGCCAGCACCCAGATCCACCGCGGCACGTCGGGGAACCAGAATCCCATGTAGACGGCCAGCGCGGTGACGTCCGCGATGCAGACGATGATCATCTCGAAGGTGTAGGTCCAGCCGGTCAGGAAGCCCGGCAGGCGCCCCAGGTGCCGACTGGCGTACTCGCCGAACGAGCCGGGCACCGGGTCGGCCACGGCCATCTCACCGAGCGCCCGCAGCACCACGAAGACCACGGCACCGCCGATCAGGTAGGCCAGCAGCACCGAGGGGCCGGCCTGGCTGATCGCCTCGGAAGAGCCGTAGAAGAGACCGGTGCCGATGGCCGAGCCGAGGGCGATGAAGCGGATGTGCCGTGCCGTGAGGCCACGGGTCAGTGCCGCCGCGCCTTTTCTCACCTTTTCCTCCCTGCGGGAACCACGTTGTCCCCTCCGTTGCAACCGGAACCGCCGGCTGTGCTGCCGGGCACAATCCAAGGCGGTGCGATATGTATAGTGCTGTATATACAGCTCGTCAAGAGTTCGGCCCGAAATCCGGGCGGAGCGCGCGGAGAAACCGGACAAACGCTGGTGAACAGGGACGATCCGGGGATCAGGTCGCGTCGAAGGTGCCTTCGAGCCGGTATCGCGAACCGGGGTGCAGCAGCCGGGCGGTGCTCACGAGCCGCCCCTCCGACCAGGTGCGCCGGTGGATCAGCAGGCACGGCTCGGCTTCCGCGATGCCCAGCAGCGCGCAGTCCTCGGCGGTGCCCAGCACGGCCTCGACGACGTGTTCGCCCTTGCCCAGCGGCGCGATCCGCGACAGGTAGCTGTTCGGCGTCTGCGTGGCGAAGTCCTGGTCGAGGTAGTCCGGGGCGAGCTCGGGGTTGACGTGGCGGTCCTCGAGCTGGATCGCGATCTCGTCCTCGAAGTGCACCACGAGCGAGTGGAACACCGGCCGCCCCTCGGTGATCCCGAACAGGCGGTGCATCCGCAGGTCGGCGGGTTCCTCCCGCAGCAGCACCACGTCGGTCCGGTGCCGGTGCCCGCGCCGCTGGACCTCGTCGGCGATGTTGCGCACCTCGTACAGCGCGGAGCTGCTCTTGCGCTCGGCGACGAAGGTCCCCACGCCGGCGAGCCGGACGATCAGCCCCTCCGAGCTCAGCTCGCGCAGCGCCCGGTTGATGGTCATCCGCGACAGCCCCAGCGCGTTCACCAGCTGGCTCTCCGACGGCAGCAGCTCGCCCTCGGGCCACCGCCCGGAGCCGATCTGCTCGATGATCACGTCCTTGAGGCGGCGGTAGGCGGGCGCGGACTCGCGGCGGCTCTCGCGGAACAGCACGGCCACGTCCAACGCATCAATGGCCACCGGCACCGCCCACCTCGGAGATCGATCATCAGCCCGCGCCCAGTTTATCCCGCCCCCGAAACGCCCCGGGAGCAGCGGCTACGGCTTGCGGGCCACACCGCCGGTCATGAAGCGGGCCGCGATGGACGTGGTGTCGGTGACGGGCGTGTCCGGCCGCCACAGCGGCAGCGGCACGATCCCGGGCGTGAGCAGCTCCAACCCGGTGAAGAACCGGGCGAGCTCGGCCGGCGTCCGGACCCGTCCCGTGCCCAGCTGGGACAGCAGCACGCGCTCCAGCTCCGCCGACTCCGGCGCATCGCCGAGCCGCGTGAAGTTGGTGATGAAGAAGAACGAGCCCGGCGCGACCGCCTCTCGCAAGGCGTCGACGATGCCGTTGGGGTCCTCCTCGTCGAGGAGGTGGTGCAGGATGCCGCACAGCATCACGCACACCGGCCGCTCGAAGTCGATCAGCCCGCGCACGTCGGGGTGGGCCAGCACCTCGCCCGGCCGGCGGATGTCGGCGGTGGCCACCCTCGTGTTCGCATCGTTGGCCAGGATGGCGCGGCCATGCGCGAGCACGATGGGATCGATGTCGACGTACACGACGCGGGCCTCGGGGTTGGCCTCCTGCGCGACCTCGTGCGTGTTCCGCGCGGTCGGCAGGCCCGACCCGAGGTCCAGGAACTGGACGATCCCCTCGTCGGCCGCGAGGTGTCGCACCACGCGGTGCAGGATCGCGCGGTTGTTGATCGCGATCTCCTTCAGCTCCGGCATCACCGCGAGGCTCGCCTCGGCCACCGCCCGGTCCGCGGAGTAGTTGTCCTTGTCGTTGAGCATCGCGTCGTAGACGCGGGCCGCGGTCGGCACGCCGGTGTCCAGCTCCGCGGAGGGATTGACGACTGCCTCCCGATCGCGTGCCCAGCTCAGGTGATCAGACGACATCGGAACTCTTCAACGCGAAAAGGACGCCGACATCGTAGCCGCCCGGCCACTCATGGTCATCAGCGTGTCGATCACGAACGGCGCAAGCGCCGGCAGAACCTCGAACAGCCCCGGAAAACCCGGAACTCCGGCGAGCTGCAGGCCCGCTGACCGGTGCTTTCGCGGCGGTCAGCGGGCCCTTCAGCGCCTCAGTCGTCCAGGAGGTCCTCGATCGTGATCGGGATGTGGCGGACCCGGGTTCCCGTTGCGTTGTAGATCGCGTTGGCCACCGCCGCCGCCATGCCCACCGCGCCGATCTCGCCCAGGCCCTTCGCCCCGACCGCGTTGTGCAGCGTGTCCGGGTACCGGACGAAGTGGACGTCGGCGTCCGGGATGTCGGCGTTCACCGGGACCAGGTAGCCCGCGAAGTCGCCGTTGGCCAGGCGGCCGCTGTCCTCGATCTCCAAGCCCTCGTGCAGCGCCGCCGACACGCCCCAGATCATCCCGCCGAGCGCCTGGCTGCGGGCCGCCTTCTCGTTGATGATCCGGCCGCAGTCGAACACGCCGAGCATCCGCGACAGGCGGGCCTCCCGCGTCCACTTGTGCACGCGGACCTCGCAGAACTGGGCGCCGAACGAGCTGAACGAGTGCTTCGTCAGCTCCTCTCCAGGTGCCGAGGAACCGATCGCGGAGACCGACGAGCGACCCACCGCACGCAGCAGTTCGCCGAACTCCATCGCGCGGCCGTCACCGGCCAGCACCCGACCGTCCTCGTAGGACACCTCCGCGCCCTCGAACGGCGCGCCCGGCGACGACGCCACCGCCAGCAGTGCGTCGATCACCTCGGTGGCCGCGATCATGACAGCCGAACCTGCGCTCGCCGTGCCGGTCGAGCCGCCGGACATGCCGCCCGACGGCAACGCCGAGTCGCCCAGCCGCGGCGTGATCCGCTCGACTGGAATCGCCAGCGATTCCGCGCCCACCAACGACAGGACGGTCAGCAGGCCGGTGCCCGGGTCCGAGCCGCTGGTCGCCACCACGGCCGTGCCGTCGGCTCCCAGGGTGATCTCGACGCTGGCCGGGAACCGCAGCGCCGGGAACATCGCGGTGGCCACGCCCATGCCCACGAGCCAGTCGCCGTCGGTGCGCCCGCCGGGCGAGCGGTCCGCCCAGCCGAACCGCTCCGCGCCGACCTGGAAGCACTCGTCGAGGTGCTTGCTGGACCACTGCAGGTCCTTGCCGGGCGGCGCGATCGAGTTGTTCCGCAGGCGCAGTTCGATCGGGTCCACGCCCAGCTCGACCGCCAGCTCGTCGATCGCGCTCTCCAGCGCGAAGGAGCCGGGCGCCTCCCCCGGCGCCCGCATGAACGTCGTCGGCGGGATGTTCAGCGGCACGATCTTCTGGCTGACGGCCAGGTTCTGGGTCGCGTACCACTCCCGCGAGGTGCCGTGCGAGGTCGGCTCCACGAACGACCGGTCCGTCGGCGTGGTGCACCACGACTCGTGGCGCAGCGCGATCAGCGTGCCATCGGAGTCCGCGCCGAGGGAGATCTTCTGCAGCGTCGCCGGGCGGGTCGCCGTCGCGGTGAAGACCTGTTCCCGGGTGAGCGCGGCCTTGACCGGCCGGCCGAGGGCCTTGGCCGCGGCCGCCGCCAGGAACGCCGGGGTGGAGGTGCGGGCCTTGCCGCCGAAAGCGCCGCCCACGAAGGGGTTCAGCGCGCGGACCGACGCGCGGTCCAGGCCCAGCGCCCCGGCGATGTCGGCGGCCTGCAGGTCCGAGCCCTGGTTCCCGCTGTAGATGGTCAGGACGCCGGCGTCCCACACCGCGACCGCGGAGTGCGGTTCCATCGCGGCGTGGTTCTGGGTGGCGGTGCGGTACGTCGCCTCGATGCGCACCGGGCTCGCCCCCAGCGCGTCCTCGATGGACTCGACGCCGTCCGCGAGGACCGTGATGTCCTCGTTGGACGGCGCGCCCTCGGCCGCGGCGAGGCCGTCCTCGAACGAGGTCAGGGCGGGCCGGGTCCGGTAGGAGACCTCGACCAGCATCGCCGCGTCCCGCGCCTGCTCGAAGGTCTCCGCCACCACGAAGCCGATCGGCTGGCCGTAGTAGGTGACTTCGCGGTCCTGCAGCGGAACCCACATCTCGCCGAAGAGCGGGGAACTTGGCTTGCGCAGGTCCAGCGGGTCGAACGGCGTGTACACGCCGAGCACGCCGGGCGCGCTCTTCGCCGCCGTGACGTCCATGGCCTCGACCTCGCCGTGCGCGATCGTGCTGAGCACGACGTACCCGTAGGCCATGCCGGGGAAGTTGTTGTCCGCGCCGTACTTCGCCTGCCCGGTGACTTTCAGCGGGCCGTCCAGCCGACTGGTCACAGGCGGCTCCCTTCGGTCAGTTCGAGCAGTGCGCGGACCACGGTCCGCTTCAGCAGGGAAACCTTGAAAGCGTTGCCGGACAACGGCCGAGCGCCGTCGGCCGCCAGGGACGCCGCGGCCTCGAAGGACTCCGGCGTCGCGGGCGCGCCGCGCAGGGCCTCCTCGACCGCGGGCAGCCGCCACGGCACGGTCGCCACGCCGCCGACCGCCACCCGGGCGTCGGCGATGTGCTCGTCCTGGACGTCCAGCGCGACCGCTGCGGAGCAGAGCGCGAACTCGTAGGACTGCCGGTCGCGCACCTTGACGTACGTGGAACGCGACGCCCAGTCCAGTCGCGGCACCACGACCTCGCCGATCAGCTCGCCGGGGCGCAGATCGTGCTCCACCTCCGGCGAATCGGCCGGCAGGCGGTAGAAATCGGCCAGCTTCGCGGTGCGGCTCCCGGCGGCGCTGAGCAGCCTTACCTCCGCGTCGAGCGCGACCAGCGCGACCGCCAGGTCGCTGGCGTGCGCTGCCGCGCACGAGTCGCTGGTGCCCAGGACCGCGTGCATCCGGTTCGCGCCCGAGATCGCCGGGCATCCGCTGCCCGGTTCCCGCCGGTTGCAGGGCGTGGCGACGTCGCGGAAGTACGTGCACCTGGTGCGCTGCATCAGGTTCCCGCCGATGCTGGCCATGTTGCGCAGCTGCTGGGAGGCGCTCTGCAGCAGGGCCCGGGAGATCGCCGGGTACACGCCGGGGTGCTCGGCGACGTCGCTCATCCGCTCCAGCGCGCCGATGCGCAGCCCGTCGCCGGTGTCGATGCCCCGCAGCGGGAGCTCGTTGATGTCCTGGACCTGTTGCGGCGCGAGGACGTTGAGCTTCATCAGGTCGACGAGGGTGGTGCCGCCGGCCAGGAACGTGCCGGGCGAGGCGAGCGCCGCTTCGACGGTCGTCGGTGCCGTGAGTTCAAAGGGACGCATCGGCCCGCCTCGCTTGTTCGATCGCCGCGACGATGTTCGGGTAGGCAGCGCAGCGGCAGATGTTGCCGGACATGAACTCCCGGACGTCCTCCACGCCCTGTTCGACCGCGGCGACGGCCGACATGACCTGACCGGACGTGCAGAACCCGCACTGCAGGGCGTCCTGGTCGACGAACGCCTGCTGGACCGGGTGCAGCTCGTCGCCGTCGGAGAGGCCCTCCACCGTCGTCACCGGTCGCTTCACGGTGGCGGCGAGGGTGAGGCACGAGAGCACGGGCCTGCCGTCGACGTGCACGGTGCAGGCACCGCACTGGCCGCGGTCGCAGCCCTTCTTCGGGCCGGTGACGCCGAGGTTCTCCCGCAATGCGTCCAGCAGCGTCACGCCGGGATCGACGTTCAGCCGTTCGGCCCTGCCGTTGACTTCGAGTGAGATGTCCACTTGATCTCTTCCCCGCCGGTCGCCCGCGCAGGACGACCGCAGCGGTGTCGCTTGTGGTGGTGGGAGCAGAACTGGGATCATCGCCGAAACCGGATATTCATCCGTTTCGGCCCCTCCCCGACGCTAGCGGATACTTATCCGCTCTGCAAGGACGACACCACTCCCGAAGGTAGCCGCAGGTCGACGGCAGATTGTGCATTACATTCCAGGGAAGAACGCGGCAGCCAACCGGGAGGGACGATGACGACGGGCTCGGTCAGTTCCCGACGCGCGGACACCCGGCGCAACCACGAGCGCATCCTCACCGCGGCGGCGAAATCGCTGGCCGGTTCGGGAGCGGTTTCGTTCAACGCCATCGCGAAGCAGGCCGGCGTCGGCGTCGGCACGGTGTACCGGCACTTCCCCACCCCGGAGGCGCTCGTCCTGGCCGTGTACCGGCGCGAGCTGCAGCACCTCGTCGACGTCGTCCCGAGCCTGCTCCGGCAACACCCGCCGGAACAGGCGTTCCGGATCTGGACGGCCGACCACCTGACGCATTACATGATGACCAAGCGAGGCCTGGCCGGAGCCCTCGGCGCCGCCACGTCGTCGCATGGCGACATGTTCGCGAAGGCCCACGAGGCCATGGTCGGCGCGGTCGCCACGCTACTGGAGGCCAACGTCGAGGCCGGGACCGTCCGCGCCGACCTGGACCCGGAGACGGTCCTGCGCGGGCTCGGCGGCCTGCTCTACCTCGACCCCCGCGACGACTGGCGGGGCCCGACCGAGAAGCTCATCGACCTGCTGTGGCGGGGCATGTGCACGGGAAAGTGCCGCCCCGATGGCGACGGCCGACCAGCCTGACTCGCCAAGCGCCTCGCCTTGCGGTGGCCCGACCGATCATCGTCCTGAATGGACATGCGCACCTTCGAGCCGCACCCGCCCGCGCAGCGCCGCCCGATCGACCGGTCCTGGCCGCAAGGTCGACAGGCCCTCGGACTCCAACTGGTGCAACGTGGGACAACGGCTGCCATGACGGACCTGGCACTCCGGTGGCTCGAAGGAGCGCGACATGCTCAGCTCGAACACTCTCTTCCCGGCTGACAAGATCCACGAGCCGTGGACCGGTCACGACACCCAGACCCTCGTCGTGGCGGCGATCGGGATCGCCATCGTGGTGCTGCTGATCGTCGTGGCGAAGATGCACGGCTTCCTCGCGCTGACCATCGGATCCTTCTTCGTCGGGATCGGGTCCGGCATCGAGCTGGACAATGTCGCCGGCTCGTTCGAGAAGGGCGTCGGCGACGTGCTCGGCAGCGTCGGCGTGCTGATCGTGCTCGGTGCGATGCTCGGCAAGCTGCTCGCCGACTCGGGAGGGGCCGACGAGATCGTGGACAAGATCATGACCGGGGGTCGCCGCGGGCTGCCGTGGCGAATGGCCCTGATCGCCTTCATCATCGGCATCCCGATGTTCTTCGAGATCGGCCTCGTCCTGCTGATCCCCGTCATCATGCTGACGATCCGCCGGTCCAGGCTGCCCGCGATGTACCTGGCGATCCCGGCTCTCGCCGGCCTCTCCGTCCTGCACGGCTTCATCCCCCCGCATCCGGGGCCGCTGGTGGCGATCGCGAACCTGCACGCCAACGTCGGTGTCACCCTCGCCATCGGCCTGATCATCGCGATCCCCACCGTGATCGTCGCCGGACCGCTGTACGGCAAGGTGGCGGCGCGCCTGGTGCCCATCGGTGCCCGCGGAGCGGGCGGAAACCTCATCGGGCCCGGGTCGGGCGGTGGCGAGGATGGCGGCGGGTCCGGAACGGTGCCGAGCGAGCCGGAACGCACGCGTCGCCCGAGCTTCACCTGGACCCTCATCACGGTTCTCACCCCGGTGGTCCTGATGCTGGTCCGCGCTGCGGCCGACGTGTGGATGAGCGAAACCGCGTGGATCTACCCGTTCCTGCAGTTCATCGGGGAACCGATCGTGGCGTTGCTGATCGCCGTGCTGCTGGCGATGGTGACGTTCGGCATCGGTGTCGGATTCACGCCGGTCACCCTGACGACGAAGCTGAGCGAGAGCCTGATGCCGATCGTCGGCGCCACGATGATCGTCGGGGCCGGCGGTGGCTTCAAGCAGGTGCTCGTGGACGGTGGTGCCGGGATCGCGATCGGGAAGCTCGCCGTGGCGGCGAGCCTGTCCGCGCTGTTGCTCGGCTGGATGGTGGCGGTGCTGGTGCGGCTGGCGACCGGGTCGGCCACGGTGGCGACCGTGACCGCGTCGGGCATCGTGGCCCCCTTCGCCGCCGGCCTGCCGCCGACGCAGCTGGCTCTGGTCGTGCTGGCCATCGGTGCCGGCTCCCTGTTCTTCTCCCACGTCAACGATGCCGGCTTCTGGCTGGTCAAGGAGTACTTCGGCATGACCATCGGCCAGACCATCAAGTCCTGGTCGGTGATGGAGACGATCATCTCCGTGGTCGGCCTCGCCCTGACGCTCCTGCTGTCGACGTTCCTCTAGCGCTCTGGACAGCAGCCGTTCTTCACCCGCACGCGTGGGGCACTGCCACTAGCATGACGGGGACGGCGCCAAGGCCGTCCCCGTCCACCGGTCGTCGCCCTCGGCGAAAGCTGGGGAAACCTACCCAGGAAATGCTCATGTGCCGCAGCATCAAGACGCTCCGCCCGCCGTACGCCGAAGAGGTCACCGAAGTGGACATCCGGGCCGCCGCGTTGCAGTACGTCCGCAAGATCTCCGGGTTCCGCAAGCCCGCCGCGCACAACGAGGCCGCCTTCGAACAAGCGGTGGACGACATCGAGAAGGCCACCGCGAAGCTGCTGGCGTCCCTGGAGGTCCGCGGCTCCCGGTGACGGCCGCCCGTCAGGAGTCGAGCAGGGCGATGTCGGACGGGTGCTGGGCCAGCGGGGTCACCTCGATGGTCATGTACGGGAACAGCGGCAGGTTCCAGAGGATCTCGTGCAGCCGGGCGTTGTCGGCCACGTCGAAGACGCTGAGGTTCGAGTACTGCCCGACGCAGCGCCAGAGGTGCACCCACTCCCCGCCCTGCTGCAACTCCTGCGAGTAGGCCTTCTCCCGCGCGAGCGTGTCGGCCTTCACCGCCGGATCCATCCCGACCGGGAGGTCGACGTCCATCTTCACCGCGAACAGCACGGTCAGTCCTTCCTGAGATTCCTCGCCCCGGTGCGGGGCGCCCTCGACCAAATTACTCGGCGAGGTGGCACCCCACCCCGTTCGATTGATCACTGCCGACGGGTCATCGGGGGTCCAGGACGAAGTCGTAGGTGACCTCGTTCGCCCCGCTGCCGGGGTTGGGCCGGGGGTCCAGGACGAGCTCCGGCTTGACCGCCTGGGCGATGTCGTCGGCGACGTGGGCCCCGCCCTTGAAGTACAGCTGGGTGGTGATCAGCTGGTGGCCGGGGGCGGAGACCTTCAGGTGCAGGTGCGCGGGCCGCCAGGCGTGCCAGCCCGCGGCGGCGATCAGCTTGCCGCACGCGCCGTCGGTGGGGATCTGGTACGGCGCGGGCTGCACGGTCCGGATCTTGAACCGGCCCTGCTCGTCGGCGATCACCGTGCCGCGCAGGTTCCACTCCGGCAGGCCGGGCGCGTACTGCGAGTAGTAGCCGAGGTCGTCGGCGTGCCACATCTCGATCTTCGCCCCGGCCAACGCCTGGCCGGACACGCTGGTGACCTGGCCCTGGAACAGCAGCGGGGTGCCCGGCTCGTCCGGCCGCATCGGGAGGGTGGCCTCGGCGGGCAGCTCCGGCGAGTCCGGCACGTAGTACGGGCCCTCGATGGTGCCCTTGGAGCCCTGCCGGTCCTCGTTGGCCACCTCCTCGACGACGTGCTCGATCCACACGTCCAGGAACAGCGGCCATTCGCCGTCCTGTCCGACCTGGATCAGCCACGCCTTGAGCGCGTCGTACTCCGCGTAGGTGACCTGCTGCCGCCGGATCACGTCGTGCACCGCCCGGATGACCTCCGTGGCCAACGCGTCGACCCGCTCCTTGCTGGTGGCGGCGGTCGTCTGCTTCTCCCGGAAGCGCTGGGTGGCCGCCGCGCCCGATGCGGCGGCGGTCGCGGTCTGCTCGGAGAGGTTCGTCGTCATGTCACCGATTCCTTTGCTCAACAACGTTGTCGATGGGGTTCCCGGCTCAGCCGTCCTGGCGGTAGTGCGCCAGCTTCCCGGGGTCGATGTCGATGCCGATGCCCGGCTGCGCGCGGACCTGGACGGTGCCGTCGCTGATCCGGACCGGCTCGGCGAGCAGGTCGTCGCTCATGTCCAGGAAGTTGGACAGCTCCCCGGGCCGCTGCGACGTCAGCTGGTACGCGGCGCCGAAGGCGACGCTGCACATGGTGCCGATCTGCCCGTCGATCTGGTTGCCCATCACCACTTCCACGCCCAGTCCCTCGCACTGGAACAGCACGCGCTGCGACGTGGTGAAGCCGGTGCGGGCGGTCTTGATGCTGATCGCGGTGGCCGCGCCGGCGAGCAGTTCCCGGGTCACCTCGCCCGGGCGGGTGGCGCTTTCGTCCGCCACGAAAGGGATTTCGCTGTGCTGCACCAGCCAGCGCCGCCCCAGCACGTCGTCGGCCGGGCAGAGCTCCTCGGCGAGGGTGAGGCCGAGATCGGACATCTCGCGCAGGGCGCGGGCGGATTCCGACGCGGTCCAGCCGCGGTTGCCGTCGACGTAGAGCTCGACGTCGTCGCCGAGCCCGGCCCGCAGCGCCCGGCAGGCCTCGACGTCCATTGTGTACGGTTTGCGGCCGACCTTGACCTTGAAGGTGGTGATGCCGTACTCGGCGCGGATCCGCTCCGCCTCGGCGACCATCTGCTCCGGCGCGGCGAAGCCGACCATGTGCGAGACCCGCATCCGGTCGGTGTAGCCGCCGAGCAGCTCGGTCACCGGCAGCCCGAGCGACTTGCCGATGACGTCCCACAGCGCCATGTCCAGCGCCGCCTTGGCCGTCGGGTTGCCGACCGTCCGGTGCAGCCGCGCGTGGATCGCCTCCCGCTCCAGCGCCGACATGCCGACCACGTCGGGCGCGAACAGCTTGTCGATCGCCGCGACGATGGATTCCTGCGTCTCGCCGTAGGTGAACGGCCGCGGCGGCGCCTCGGCGACCCCGACCAGCCCGTCGTCGGTGTGCACCCGCACCAGCACGTGCTCGGCCACGTGCACCTCGCCGCTGGCGAAGCGCAACGGCTTGCGGTACGGGATGGCGAACGGGATCGCCTCAATTCGCGTGATCTTCACGTGCTTCCTCGATGTCCTGGATGTCGTCGTGGCAGACGAACACGTCGTTGGCCGCGAGCGTGGTCAGCAGGTTGCGCAGCAGCGGCGAATCGTCCTCGGCGCGCCAGGCCAGTGCCAGTTCGACGCTTTCGGCGTCGGGCACCGGCACGAACACCACGCCCTCCAGCGGAAAGGCCTGCACCGAGGCCGGGGCGAGCGCCACCCCGAGGCCGGCCGCGACCAGCGCGACCTGGGTGGAGGCCTCCCCGATCTCGTGCGCGCAGTTCGGGTAGAACCCGGCCGCCAGGCAGCTGCGCACCACCGCGTCGTTGACCACCGAGCGCAGCGAGGCTGAGTACATGATGAACTGCTCCGCCCGCAGTCGCGCCATCCCGACCTCGGGTTCCCCGGCGAGCGGGTGGTTCTCCGGCAGCACGAGCACCAGGGGCTCGCGCGCGATGGTGCGGTGCGCGATGCGGTCCTCACGGGTCGGCGGGCGCAGCATCCCGACGTCGATCTCGTTGCGCAGCAACGCCTTCTCCTGCGCCGGGGTGAGCAGGTCCGGGTGGATCTCCAGCTCGACCCCGGGCAGGTCGCGCTTGACGATGTGCGCCAGCCGCGGCAGCTGCCGGTAGGACGCCGACCCGGTCAGCCCGAGCCGGAGCACGCCGTGACGCCCGTCCGCGAGCCGCTTCACGCGGCGCGCCGCGTCGTCGATCGACTTCAGGATGCGCAGCGCGTCGTCGTGGAAGACCGCGCCCGCAGGCGTCAGCTGCACCTGCCTGGTCGTGCGGGCGAACAGCTCGGCGCCGAGTTCGGCTTCCAGCTGCCGGATCGCCTGGGACAGCGGCGGTTGCGCCATGTTCAGCCGCTTGGCCGCCCGCCCGAAGTGGCGCGTCTCGGCCACCGCGACGAAGTAGCGCAGGTGTCGCAACTCCACTGCCGCACCTCCTCCCGCCAGGCCGTGTGGCCGCGGCCACAACGTCGTTCGTCCAGGTCAGCGTAGGTCCGCCATTCAGCTCGAACAAATACTCATTCCCGATCGATTGGTATGTCGCAGATATCAATCGGCCCTAGGTCGGGACTGGGGGTTTTCCCGGCGTGATCCAGGCCACGGTCGTGCCAGCGTCTTCGGCAACCCGGACACCGAAGTCCGAAGGCGGGCACCGCGGCCCGCCGGAAGGAGGCACCATGCCCGAAGCGCTGGACCGCATCCGGACCGCGCTCGCCGACGCGCTGGTCGAAGACCCCGAGCGCGGCGTGCACCGCGCCAAGCGCAGCATCTTCACCGACCCGGAGCTCTTCGAGCTGGAGATGGCGCACATCTTCGAGGGCAACTGGATCTACCTGGCGCACGAGAGCCAGATCCCCGAGGTCGGCGACTACTTCACCACCCACATCGGCCGCCAGCCGGTGGTCATCACCCGCGACAAGCAGGGGCGGCTGAACGCGCTGCTCAACGCCTGCAGCCACCGCGGGGCCATGCTCTGCCGCCGCAAGCGGGACAACCGCACCACGCTCACCTGCCCGTTCCACGGCTGGACCTTCAGCAACAACGGCAAGCTGCTGAAGGTCAAGGATCCGCGGGACGCCGGGTACCCGGAGCAGTTCAACACCGACGGCTCGCACGACCTGACCCGGGTCGCCCGGTTCGACAACTACCGCGGCTTCCTGTTCGGCAGCCTCAACCCCGAGGTCAAGCCGCTCACCGAGCACCTGGGCGAGGCGACCAAGATCATCGACATGGTGGTGGACCAGTCCCCGGAGGGGCTGGAGGTCCTGCGCGGCGCCTCCACCTACGTCTTCGACGGCAACTGGAAGCTGCAGGCCGAGAACGGCGCCGACGGCTACCACGTCTCCGCGACGCACTGGAACTACGCCGCCACGACCGCCCGCCGAACCTCCGGGGAGTCCAGCAACGACACGAAGAACATGGACGCCGGCACCTGGTCCCGGCAGAAGGGCGGGTTCTACTCCTTCGAGCACGGCCACCTGCTGCTGTGGACGGAGTGGGCCGACCCCAGCAACCGGTCGCTGAACGAGAAGCGCGACGAGCTCGTGGCGCGGTTCGGCGAGGACCGGGCGAACTGGATGATCGGCTACTCCCGGAACCTGTGCCTGTACCCGAACGTCTACCTGATGGACCAGTTCAGCTCGCAGATCCGGCACTTCCGGCCGATCTCGGTGGACAAGACCGAGGTCACCATCTACTGCATCGCCCCGAAGGGCGAGAGCGCCGAGGCCCGCGCGAACCGGATCCGCCAGTACGAGGACTTCTTCAACGCCACCGGCATGGCCACCCCGGACGACCTGGAGGAGTTCCGGGCCTGCCAGCACACCTACCGGGCCACCGCCGCCCCGTGGAACGACCTCAGCCGCGGCGCGGTGCACCAGATCGCCGGCGCCGACGAGGACGCGAAGCGGCTCGGCATCTCGCCGATCGCCAGCGGGGTGCGCACCGAGGACGAGGGCCTCTACCCCATCCAGCACGGCTACTGGCTCGACACGATGCGCGCCGCCGTCGATTCCGCCGCAGCCCAGGGAAACCGGTGAGGCCCGTGATGACCACCGCGATCGAGACCGAAGCAGTCCGGCAGTTCCTGTACCGCGAGGCGCGCCACCTCGACGACCGGGAGTTCGAGGAGTGGCTGGAGTGCTACCACGAGGACGTCGAGTTCTGGATGCCCGCGTGGGACGACGATGACGAGCCGACCACCGATCCGCAGACCGAGATCTCGCTGATCTACTACCCCAACCGCGGCGGCCTCGAAGACCGGGTGTTCCGGATCCGCACCGACCGGTCGGCGGCGACCAGCATCCCGGAGCCGCGCACCGGCCACAACATCACCAACGTGGAGATCGTCGAGCAGCGCGGCCGACTGGTGGACGTGCGGTTCAACTGGTTCACCCTGTACTACCGCTACCACCACGTCGACACGTACTTCGGAACCTCGTTCTACACCATCGATTTCGGCGGCGAGCGACCGCTGATCACCAGCAAGCGGGTGGTGCTGAAGAACGATTATATCCACCACGTCGTCGACATCTACCACGTCTGAGGGGCCGGAGATGAGCTATCAAGTCGCGTTGAGCTTCGAGGACGGGGTCACCCGGTTCATCACCTGCGGTCCACATGAGACGGTCGCCGAGGCGTCCTACCGGTCGCGGATCAACATCCCGCTGGACTGCCGCGACGGCGCCTGCGGCACCTGCAAGTCGCGTTGCGTCGCCGGCGAGTACGACGGCGGCGACTACATCGAGGACGCGCTCACCGACGACGAGGCGGCGGCGGGATTCGCCTTGCCGTGCCAGATGGTGCCGCACAGCGACCTCGTGCTGGAGATCCCGGCGACCGCGGAATTCGCCAAGACGGGGGCCGCGGTGCACGCCGGCTCGATCACCGAGGTACGGCGGCTGTCGGCCAGCACGGTCGCCTTCGCCGTGGAGCTGGACGACCGCGACCAGCTGGCGTTCCTGCCCGGCCAGTACGTGAACGTGGCGGTGCCCGGGACCGGCGTGACGCGGTCGTACTCGTTCAGCACCGGGCCGGCCGAGAAGGCCGTGTCGTTCCTGGTCCGCATCACCGCCGGCGGCGCCATGTCGGGCTACCTCGCCGACCGGGCCGAGGTCGGCGACCGGGTCGAGTTCACCGGGCCGCTGGGGAGCTTCTTCCTCCGCGACCTGGTCCGCCCGGCCCTGCTGCTCGCCGGTGGCACCGGGTTGGCGCCGCTGCTGTCCATGCTGGAGCGGCTCACCGACATCGAGGTCGCCCACCCCGTGCACCTGATCTACGGGGTCAGCTCCGACACCGATCTGGTGGAGCTGGACAAGCTGCGCGCCTATGCCGACGCGATCGCGCGGTTCAGCTTCGACCACTGCGTCGCCGACGAGGCGAGCACCGCCGCCCACAAGGGCTACGTGACCAGCCTGCTCACGCCGGAACGCCTGCACGGCGGCGATGTCGACGTCTACCTGTGCGGGCCGCCGCCGATGGTCGAGGCGGTGCGCGGCCACCTGCGGGAATCCGGGATCGATCCGGCGAACTTCTACACCGAGAAGTTCACCGTCGCGGCGGAGGTGGGCAGGTGAACCGCTTCGCCGGGCAGGTCGTCGTCGTCACCGGCGCCGCGCAGGGCATCGGCCGGGCGGTGGCGGAGCGGTTGTTCGCCGAATCCGCCGAGGTGGTCCTGGCCGACCGGTCCGAACTGGTCCACGAGGTGGCCGCCGGGCTGGTCTCGGGCGGCCGCAAGGCGCACGCCGTGGTCGTCGACCTGGAGCAGTTCGCCGGTGCGGAGCAGGCGGTGGCCTGCGCCCGCGAACTGCACGGCGGCATCGACGTGCTGATCAACACCGTCGGCGGCACGATCTGGGCGAAGCCGTTCGAGCACTACCCGCCGGAGCAGATCGAAGCGGAGCTGCGGCGATCGCTGCTGCCGACCCTGTGGGGCTGCCGGGCTGCGCTGCCGCACCTGGTCCGGCAGGGGCACGGCACGATCGTGAACGTTTCGTCGGTGGCCACCCGCGGCGTCAACCGGGTGCCGTACGCGGCGGCGAAGGGCGGGGTCAACGCACTGACCACCGCCCTGGCGATGGAGGCCGCGCAGCACGGGATCCGGGTGGTGGCCACGGCCCCGGGCGGGACCGACGCGCCGCCGCGCCGCATCGCGCGCGGCCCGGCCGCCGAGACCGACCAGGAGAAGCGGTGGTACCGGGAGGTCGTGGACCAGACCGTCGCGTCGTCGCCGATGCGGCGCTACGGGACGCTGGCGGAACAGGCGGCGGCGATCGCGTTCCTCGCCTCCCCCGAGGCCTCCTACATCACCGGGACGGTGCTGCCGGTCGCCGGCGGTGACCTCGGGTGAGGGCGCGCCGTCCGATTACATTGGGCAGATGACCGGGCATGCAGAACCGATCGGCCGGCAGCGGGAGCTGGCCGAGCTGGACCGGTTGCTCGCCGCCGCGCCCGGTTTCGCGGCGGTGGCGGGTCCGGCCGGGATCGGGAAGACGGCCGTCGTCGACCACTTCCTGTCCCGGCATCCGCAGATCCGCGTGGCACGAGCGGTCGGCCTGCCCTGGGAGCAGTCGGACGCCTTCGCCGTGTTGGACCAGCTGTTGCGCGGATCCGACGCGCCCCGCGACGCGGCGGGGCTGCTCGCCTGGTGCTCCGCCGGCCCCGGCATCGTGGTCGTCGACGACGCGCAGTGGGCGGACGTCGAGTCGCTGGAGGCGCTGCTGTCGGCCTTCCGGCGCCTGACCTCGGAACCGGTCCTGATCGTCCTGGTCGCGCGCGAACTCCCCGCTGCGGTGCGACCGGGCGCGACAGTCCGAATAGGACCATTGATGGCGGCCGAGGTGCGGACGCTGGCGATGTTGCACGCGGGACGCGACCTGAGCGCCCCGACGGCCCACCAACTCGCCGCCCACACCGGTGGAAATCCCCGCCACATCAGGGATCTGCTCGACGAGCTCCCGCCGGAGACCTGGTCGCGATGGCACCCGGCGCTGCCCGCGCCCCGCGCCGTCGCCGCCGACGTCACCCGGAGGCTGCACGCCTGTTCCGCCGCGACGCGGGAGTTCATCGAGGCGGCTGCGGTGCTGGGCCGCACGGTCCCGGTCGCCGCGGCCGCCGAACTGGCCGACATCAAGGACCTCATCACCGCGCTGGACGCGGCGTGCGAAAGCGGGCTCGTCGGCACCGTTGCCGGGCACGGCCTGATGACCTTGGCGTTCCCGGATCCGCTGGTGCACGCCGCGATCTACCACGACGTGCCGCCGCTGGTGCGGTACGGGCTGCACGGCACGGCGGCGCAGCTCGCCGAGGACGAGCACGCCAAGCTGAAGCACCTGGTGGCCCAGACCCCCGCGCCGGATGCCGCGCTGGCCGACGAGCTCGACGACTTCGCCGCGCGGCAGGCCGGGCTCGGCGCGTGGTCGGTGGCCGGGCGGGCGCTGATCGACGCCAGCCGGCTCAGCCCGGCGAAGGCGGACCGCGAGCACCGGCTGGTCCGGGCGGTCGACGCGCTGGTGGGCGCCGGGGATCTCGCCCAGGCGAGCGCGTTCTCCGCGCAGATCGAGAGCTTCCCCCCGGGGCCGCTGCGCGATGCGGTGCTGGGTTACCTGGCGATCCAGCGCGGCCGTCCGGCCGAGGCCGAGCTGCTGCTGACCCGCGCGTGGGAGGCCTGCCGCCCCGGCCGCGAGCCGGAGACCGCGGCGCTGATCTGCCAGCGGCGGGTGCTGCACTCGCTGAGCCGCTGGCACGGCACCGACCTGGTCGCCTGGGGGCGTCGCGCCGTGGCGCTGGCCGATCCGCAGGACCCGTCGGCGGTGGAGTCCGAAGCGATCATGGGGCTGGGTCTGGCGGCGACCGGGCGGATCCGCGAGGCGCAGGACACCTACCGGGACGTGGTGGCGCGGGTGAGCCGGGGCGCGCAGTCGCAGCGGGTGCAGATGGGCAAGGGCTGGCTGGACCTGGCGCTGGACGACCCGCAGACGGCGCGCCGGGAACTGGAGATCGCAGTGCCCACCGAGTACCGGATGGGCGCACTGCGGATCTCCCTGTGGGCGCAGGCGTGGTTGGCGCGCGCCGACTTCGCGCTCGGCTCCTGGGACGAGGCGCTGCAAACCGTCGACCGCGCGGCCGTGCAACTCGCCGAAACCGGCCTGGAACTGGTGCGGCCGCTGGTGCACTGGACGGGCGCGCAGATCCACGCGCTGCGCGGGGATCCCGACGCCGCCCAGCGCCACCTGCGACAGGCCTCGGCATCCACGCACAACTACGAGATCATGCTGATCCCGGCGTGCCTGGCCCGCGCGCACTGCGCCGAGGCCCAATCCGATTACGAAGGCGTGCTGCGCGCGCTCGAACCGGTGGCCCAGTTGTGGCCCCGGGAGGGCGTGGACGAGCCGGGTTTCTGGCCGTGGCCCGACATCTACGGCAACGCGCTGGTCATGACCAATCGGGTGGCCGAGGCGGACGAGTTCCTGCGGCCGCACGAAGCCCTGGCCGCCGAGCGCGGGCACCGGTCGGCCACGGCCAGGCTCGGCTACGTTCGCGGGCGGATCCTCGCCGCGACGGGCGACGTCGATGCCGCGCGGGAATCCTTCGAAGCAGCGCTCGCGAACCTCCGGACGCTACCGCTGCCCTACGAGCGCACCCGGGTCCACTTCGCGTACGGCCAAACCCTGCGCCGGGCCGGGAAGCGCAAGGATGCCGACGTCGTCCTGCAACGAGCGCGGGACGGCTACGCGGCGCTGGGCGCCACCGCGTACGTGGTGCGCTGCGACCGCGAGCTCAAGGCGGGCGGGCTGCACCCGAAGCGCGGCGGCGTGGACCTCACCGAGCTCACCCCGCAGGAACAGGCGGTGGCCAAGCTGGTGGCGGCGGGCATGACCAACAAGCAGGTCGCCGCCGAGCTGTTCGTGTCGGTGAAGACCGTCCAGTTCCACCTGACCCGGATCTACGCGAAGCTCGGCATCCGCTCCCGCAGCGAGCTCGCCGCCCGCGGCCACGCCTCGCCGGCCGACGGTTGATCAGCGCCGCTGCCTGCCGACCGGGGTGAGCCGCACGCCGTCGCGGCGGACGAAGGCCCGCTTCAGGGCGGCGACGTTCATCGACACGTCGACCTGCTCGATGCCCTCGCGCGCGCCGACCACCTCGGTGAGGAACCGGTACAGCGCGGCCCGGTGCGGGAGCACCACGTTGGCGACCAGTTGGAAATCCCCTGTGGTGGCAACGAGGTAGCGCACGTCGTGGTGCGCGGCGAGGCTCTCGCCGACCGCGGCGAGGCTGCCCGGTGCGACGCGCAGCCACAGGAGCGCTTCGACCGCCCGGCCGAGCAGCGCCGGTTCGATGTCCGCGCGGATGAACACCAGCCCCCGCTTGCGCAGCGACTCCACCCGGCGCCAGGCGGTGGACGCCGAGATGCCCGCCGCGGCGGCGATCTGGTCGTTACCGGCGCGCCCGTCGACGGCCAGCAGGTCCAGGATCGCCGTTTCGTCCGGTGCCAGCTGCACCGTGCCCGGCTCGAACTCGGCGGTCAGGTCCAGGTCCGGGCGCACCAGTTCGGAGGCCTGCGGTTCCGCCGGCACGTCGAGCCGCCACTCGTGCACGGAGCGGAAGTACCGCAGGATCGCGTGCGTCCGCAGCGACACGATCCCGGGGATCTTGGCCAGCCGGTCCAGCAGGGCCGAGGTGAGGTCGTCCTGGCGGATGTCGATCTCCACGAAGCAGTCGGACGAGCCGTGGACCACCGCCACCCAGCGCGCCTGGGGCAGCTCGGCGAGCCGCCGCGCGGCGTCCCGCAGCCCGGCCGGCTCGCACTGCACCCGCAGCAGGTACGGCTCGCCCCAGCCGACTCGCTGGTAATGCACGATGCCGACGATCGCGAGGTGCCGCTCCCGCAGCAGCCGGGTGGCCCGGCGGGCCACGGTGCGCTCGGTCTCGCCCAGCACCCGCGCGATGCGTCCCCAGGAGGCGCGCCCGTCGATCTGCAGGGCCGCGACGATGCGCCGGTCGAGCTCGTCCAGCACCGGCAAGCGATCGGTCATGTCTGATTCTTTCAATATCCGGGATTTTCTTGTCTGTTCAATTCCCATGGTGCCAGGCTCTCAATCCACTTCCCCAGCACGTCTCCCCTAGGCAGGCACCATGGTCCCCCGCACCGGACTGGAGTCCAGACAACCCACGCTGCGCCGGCACCGCCGCGACCTGGTGGCCGCCAACATCGGCAACGCCCTGGAGTGGTTCGACTGGAACGTGTACGCGATCTTCGCGCCGTTCTTCGCCGCCCAGTTCTTCCACGCCGACAACACGCTGTCGGCGCTGCTGTCCACGCTGGCCGTCTTCGCCGTCGGGTTCCTGATGCGCCCGCTGGGCGGATACCTCTTCGGGCGGCTCGCCGACCGGCGCGGGCGCAAGATCAGCCTCGCGCTGTCGATGACGCTCACGGCGGGCGGCAGCCTGCTCATCGCGGTCTCCCCCACCTACGCCACCGTCGGCGTGCTCGCCTCGGTGCTGCTGGTGGTCGCGCGGATGGCGCAGGGGCTCGCGCACGGCGGCGAGGTCGGCGCGTCCTACACCTACGTCGCCGAGATCGCGCCGCCGAGCCGCCGCGGGCTGTGGTCCAGCACCGGGTACGTGAGCATCACCCTCGGCACCATCCTGGCCACCGGCACCGGCGCGCTGCTGACCACTGTGCTCAGCAGCGACCAGATGCGCTCCTGGGGCTGGCGGATCCCGTTCCTGCTGGGTGCCGTGCTCGGCGTGTACGCGATCGTGCTGCGCCGCCGCCTGACGGAATCCGCCGCGTACCAGCAGAAAACCACCGCGCAGCCGCGGACGTCGGTGCTGGCGCAGCTGTGGCGGCACCGCAAGGCCGCGGCGCTGAACATCGGGCTGACCATGGGCGGCACCGTCGGCTTCTACACCTGGGTGGTGTTCGCGCCGAGCTACGCGTCGTCGGTGAAGGGCATGGACCCGTCGGCGGCGCTGATCGCCGGCGTGCTCGCCCAGTGCGCGTACCTGGTGGCGCTGCCGATCGCCGGGCACCTCTCCGACCGGTTCGGGCGCAAGCCGGTGTACTACGTCTTCGCGATCGGCTACGTCGTGCTCCCGTTCCCGCTGGATTGGCTGGTGCAGGGCGAGTTCTGGCAGCTGCTGCTGGCGATGAGCATCGCGCTGGTCGTGATGGCGTGCTCCAGCGCGATCATCGGCGCGATGGTCTCCGAGCTGTTCCCCACCTCGGTCCGGGCGACCGGCGTGGGCCTGCCTTACTCGATCGCGGTCGCGCTGTTCGGCGGCACCGCGCCCTACCTGAACACCTGGCTGACCGGCATCGGGTACCACTCCGCCTTCCTCGGCTACCTGGTGGCGATGTGCGCGCTGACCGTGGTGTGCCTGTGGCGGATGCCGGAAACCCGGGGCAAGGACCTCACCTGATGAAGAGGGAGCTGTAGACCACTGTGGACGCCCAAGACCTGTGGACCTCGGACGCCGTGCGGCTGCACGAAATGCTGGTGCGCAAGGAGGTGTCGAGCCGGGAGGTGCTGGCCGCCTTCCTGTCGCGCATCGAGGAGACCAATCCCGCGGTCAACGCGATCGTGACGACCTGCCCGGAGGAGGCCGAGCGGGCGGCCCGCCGGGCCGACGACGCCCTCGCCCGCACCGGCGAGCCGCTCGGCCCGCTGCACGGGCTGCCGGTGGCGCACAAGGATCTGCTGGACACGAAGGGAATCCGCACCACCTACGGGTCGCGGGCCTTCGCCGAGCACGTGCCGCAGGCCGACGCGCTGACCGTGGAGCAGTACCGCGCGGCCGGGGCGATCATGGTCGGCAAGACGAACACGCCGGAGTTCGGCGCGGGATCGCACACCCGCAACGAGGTCTTCGGCACCACCCGCAACCCGCACGACCTGACCAGGAGCGCCGGCGGGAGCAGCGGCGGCGCGGCGGCGGCGCTGGCCGCCGGCATGCTGCCGATCGCCGACGGCTCGGACATGGGCGGGTCGCTGCGCAACCCGGCGTCGTTCTGCAACGTGGTGGGCCTGCGGCCGACCCACGGCCGGGTTCCGTCCTGGCCCGCCACCTTCCCGCAGTTCCCGTACGTCACCAACGGCGCGATGGGGCGCTCGGTGGACGACGTGGCGTTGCAGATGCGGGTGCTCAACGCAGCGGACCCGCGCTGCCAGGTCGCGGCGCCGGTGACCTCCTTCGGGCTGGATGCCGGCGCGGCGGTGTCCGGCACCGTGGTCGCGGTCGACGCCGACCTCGACGGCCTTCCGGTGGATCCGGCCGTGCGGAAGGTGTTCGCCGGGGTCGCCGCGGTGCTGGCCGGGCTCGGCTGCGAGGTGCGGGAGGCGACGCCCGGTTTCGAAGGCGCCGACGACGCCTTCGAGACCTGGCGCGCCTGGTACCAGGTGCTGTCCTTCGGCGAGCTCGTCGAGCAGCAGCGCGACGTCCTCGGCCCGAACATCGTCTGGAACGTCGACCGGGGGCTCGAGGTCTCCGGCGCGGATCTGGTGCGCGCGGAGCGCAACCGGATGGCGGTGGTCGAGCGGGCGCGGGAGTTCATGACCGGCCACGAGTTCCTGGTCTGCCCGGTGAGCCAGGTGCCGCCGTTCGACGCCGGGCTGCGCTACCCGGCGGCGGTCGACGGGGTGCCCAGCCGCCACTACCTCGACTGGATGCGGGCCTGCTCGCGGATCACCGTCACCGGACTGCCCGCCGCGTCGGTGCCGTTCGGGTTCACCGACGACGGCTTGCCGGTGGGCGTGCAGGTGGTCGGCCGTCCGGGCGCCGACGCCGACGTGCTCCGCTTCGCCGGGGTGCTCCAGGAAGCCGCCACCGGCTCGCGCATCGCACCGGTGGTGCGCAACCCGCGCTAGAAATCCGAGGCTGAACCGGCACACCGAACCGGCCGCCGCACGGGGTCTGCACCGATCAACACCCGTTCGGCGGCCATGGTTTCGCCCTATTCGTCCGTTCGCCCAGGGCTATTTGATTCTGTGATCCAGCTCTCCTTGAATAGGGCGACCGATCACGAGATCTCCGACTCGGGCCGCACCACCAGGCGTGCTCGCGCAGGACAACCGCCGACGCCGTACTCGCCGAAGAGCCGGAGGTCCGGGTGCCCGCACATCGCAAGTTCCTCGCCGCAGCAGCCATTTTCGCGCTGCTCGCGCTCACCGCGGCGTGCGGGGGCATCAACACCGAGGCGACCGGATCGGCCTCCGGCGGTGCCGGCAGCACCTTCCGGTTCGCCTACTCCGTCGGCCCCAGCCGCTACGACCCGCACCGCGCCTCGTCCAGCTTCGACAACGCCTCCCTGTTCCCGGTCTACGACCGCCTGGTGCACCTGACCACCGCCGCCGGACCGGTGCCCGGCCTGGCCACCGGTTGGCAGTACACCGACGGCGGCAAGCGGCTGGTCTTCGAACTGCGGCCGGGCGTGCGGTTCCACGACGGCACCCCGTTCGACGCCGCCGCCGCGAAGGCGAACCTGGACCGCGCCCGCACGCTGCAAGGCTCGACCGTCGCCTCCGAGCTGAAAGCGGTGGAACGGGTCGACGTGCTCGGGCCGCTGACCATCGCGCTGGCGCTCACCGCGCCGGACAGCTCGCTGATCGGCGTGTTGTCCGACCGGGCCGGGATGATGGTCAGCCCGGCGGCGTTCGACGACCCGCAGCTGGACCTGCGGCCGGTCGGCGCCGGGCCGTACCAGATCGTCAGCTACAGCCCGAACGACCGCGTCGTGCTGCGCCGCTTCCCCGGCTACTGGGATCCCGCCGCCCAGCAGGTCGAGACGATGGCGATCGTCATCCAGCCCGACACGACGACGCGGATGAACGCGCTGCGCGCCGGCGAGGTCGACGCCGCGCTGCTGGCGGGGAACCAGGTCGCCGAGGCCCGGCAGTACGACCTCGGCGTCGTCGGCGACGTGACCCTCGCCTTCTACCACCTGCAGCTCAACCGCACCCGCGCCGAGTTCGGCGACATCCGGGTGCGGCGCGCGCTCAACCACGCGATCGACCGCGACGCCATCATCCACGGCGTGCTGTTCGGCAACGGGAAACCGGCCTCGCAGCCCTTCCCGCCCGGGTACTACGCGCACGACCCGGACCTGCCCGATCCCTACCCGTACGATCCGCAGAAGGCGCGGCAGCTGCTCGCCGAGGCCGGGCTGGCCGGCGGTTTCGAGTTCGAGGCGATCGTGCCCAACACCGATCCCGGCACCGCCGTCGCCGTGCAGGAACAACTCGCCGACATCGGGGTGCGGATGAAGATCCGCGAGGTCTCCTCCGGCGAAGCGGCCGACCTGTTCTACGGCAGGCAGCAGGGCGACGCGATGGTCGCGCCGTGGGGCGGGCGCGCCGACCCGATCCAGACCCTCGGACTGCTCTACTCCAGCAAGGGTTTCTCCAACCCCGGCGGGCACACCACGCCCGAGCTGGAGCAGCTGATCGGGCAGGCCAGGCGGACCATCGACCCGGCGGCGCGCACCGAACTCCTGCACCGGATCGACCGGATGGTCCTGGACCAGGCGCTGGACGTGCCGGTGGTCTTCGCCGACACCAACTACGGGCACGCCGCGCGCGTTACCGACCTGCGCAGCTGGTTGTCCAACAAGCCCGAGTTCCGCGGCGTCGGCGCGGCCGGAACGGGGAGGTGACCGGGTGCTACAGCTGGTTGTCCGCCGCCTGGCGGCGATGGTTCCGCTGCTGTTCCTCGTTTCGCTGATCGTGTTCGGGCTGGTGCTGCTGGTGCCCGGCGACCCGGCCATCACCATCGCCGGGGAGAACGCCACCCAGGCCCAGATCGAGGCGACCCGCGAACGCCTCGGGCTCAACGACTCGCTGCTGGAGCAGTACTGGCGCTGGGCGAGCCACGCCGTCCAGGGCGACCTGGGCACGTCGATGTTCAGCAACCGCGGCGTTTCCGGCGCCATCGCGGAGCGCTTCCCTGCCACCGTGTCGCTGACCGCGGTCGCCATCGTGATGGCGCTGCTGATCAGCGTGCCCGCCGCGGTCGCCGCGGCCACCAGCCGGGGCCGCTGGCTGGACCGGTTCGCCACGGTCGGCACGTCGGTGGGCGTGGCCATGCCGAACTTCTGGCTCGGGCTGCTGCTGGCCACCGCGCTGGCGCTGAACCTGCGGCTGCTGCCCGCCACCGGGTACGTGCCGCTGGACGACGATCCGGTCGCCTGGCTGGCGCACCTCCTGCTGCCCGGTTTCACGCTGGGCCTGGCGGCCGCCGCCGAACTCACCCGCCAGCTGCGCAGCTCGCTGATCGACGTCTTCGACCAGGACTACCTGCGCACCGCCCGCGCCAAGGGCCTGCGCACCACCAGCGTCATCGCCAAGCACGCGCTGAAGAACGCGGCCACGCCGGTGGTCACGGTGCTGGGCATGCGGATCTCGGTGCTGCTGGGCGGAACCGTTGTCGTCGAGCAGATCTTCGGCATCCCCGGCCTCGGCCAGCTGGCGATCACCGCCGTGCTGCAACGGGATCTGCCGATGGTGCAGGGCGTCGTCGTGGTCACCGCCGTGATGGTGATGCTGGCCAACCTGGCGGTCGACCTGTCCTACGGCTACCTCAACCCGAAGGTGCGAGCGCAGTGAGCGCCGGCGAGGGAGGAGCGGAGTTGACCGACACCACGCAGCGGTGGACGCGGCACGTCGCCGCGGAGACCACCGCGGACGACCTCGGCCCGCCGCAGTCGCCGAGGCAGCGGTTCTGGCGCCGCTTCCGGCGGCAGCGCCCGGCAGTGCTCGCGCTGCTGTTCCTGCTGGTGCTGACGGCGGTCGCGGTGTTCGCGCCGCTGCTGGCCCCGGCCGATCCCGATGACCAGAACCTGCGCAACGTGCTCGCCGCGCCGGGCGCCGACGGGTATCTGCTGGGCACCGACCAGTTCGGCCGCGACATGCTCAGCCGGATGCTGGTGGCCAGCCGCATCTCGCTGCTCGCCGCGGTGGAAGCCGTCGGCGTCGCGGTGGTGCTCGGGGTGCCGCTCGGGCTCGTCGGCGCGTACCTCGGCGGCCGGTTCGACCGCTGGGTGGTGCGGTTGGCGGACGCGTTCATGAGCTTCCCACCGCTGATCCTGGCGGTGGCGATCGTCGCCGCCCGCGGCCCGGGCCTGACCAACGCGATGTTCGCGGTCGGCCTGGTCACCGCGCCGCGCCTGCTGCGCCTGGTGCGCAGCTCGGTGCTGTCGGTGCGGGAGGAGACCTACATCGAGGCGGCCCGCAGCATCGGCACCCCGGCGGGCCGCATCATCCGCCGGCACGTGCTGCCCAACGTGCTGTCGCCGCTGCTGGTCCAGCTCTCGCTCGTCGCGGCGTTCGCGATGCTCGCGGAGGCGACGCTGAGCTTCCTCGGCCTCGGTGTGGTGCCGCCGCAGGCGAGCTGGGGTTCGATGTTGCAGGAGGGCGCGAGGTTCGTGTCGCTGGCGCCGCACCTGGTGGTCCTCCCCGGCGTCGCCATCGCGCTGACGGTGCTGGCGTTCAACGTCCTCGGCGACGGGCTGCGCGACTCGCTCGGCCGGGAGATCAGGAGCGGTCGATGAGCGTGCTGCAGGTGTCCGACCTCGACGTCCGGTTCGCCACCGACCGCGGCTGGGTCACGGTGGTCGAAGGCGTGTCGTTCGCCGTCGAAGCCGGGGCGACGCTGGGCCTGGTCGGCGAATCCGGCTCCGGCAAGACCGTCACCAGCCTGGCGATGCTGGGCCTGCTGCCGCCGCGGACCAGCCGGGTGTCCCGCGGCAGCATCCGGCTCGACGGCACCGAGCTGGTCGGCCTGCCGCAGAAGCGGCTGGCCGACATCCGCGGCAACGACATCGCGATGATCTTCCAGGAGCCGATGTCGTCGCTGAACCCGGCGTTCACCATCGGCGACCAGATCGCGGAAACCGTGCGGCGGCACCGCAAGGTGTCCCGCAGGGCGGCGATGGGCCGCGCCGTCGCGGCGCTGGACCAGGTCGGCATCCCGAACGCGGCGCGCCGGGTGCGCAGCTACCCGCACGAGTTCTCCGGCGGGATGCGGCAGCGGGCGATGATCGCGATGGCGATCTGCTGCGAGCCGAAGGTGCTCGTCGCCGACGAGCCGACGACGGCGCTGGACGTGACGATCCAGGCCCAGATGCTCGACCTGCTGCGGCAGATGCGCGACGAGCTCGGCATGGGGATGGTGTTCATCACCCACGACCTGGGCGTGGTCGCCGACATCTGCGACCGGGTGGTGGTGATGTACGCCGGGCAGGTGGTGGCGGCCGACGACGTCGACCACCTCTTCAGCCACCCGCCGCACCCCTACGCCGAGGGCCTGCTGGCCGCCATGCCGCAGGTCGGCGGCGCGGAGCGGCTGGCCACCATCCCCGGCCAGGCCCCGACGCCGGGCGTCGTGCCCGACGGCTGCCGCTTCCACCCCCGCTGCCCGTACGCCGCCGACCGCTGCGCCACCGGCGCCCCGGAGCTCCGGCCGTTCGACCTGCACCGCGCCACCCGGTGCGTCCGCTCCGACGAACTCCTGTTGCGAGGCCCGGCATGACCGCACTGCTCGAAGTCGAGGACCTGTCGGTGAGCTTCCCGTTGCAGCGCGGCCTGTTCCGGCGCGGGGCGCGGCTGCGTGCGGTGGACGGGGTGTCGTTCGAGGTGGCCGCCGGGGAGATCCTCGGGCTGGTCGGCGAGTCCGGCTCCGGCAAGTCGACCACCGGCCGGGCCCTGATGCGGCTGGTCGACCCCGACGGCGGCGCGGTCCGGCTGCGGGGCACCGAGCTGACCGCGCTCGGCGGCCGCGAGCTGCGGCGGCACCGCAGGCACATCCAGATGGTGTTCCAGGACCCCTACTCGTCGCTGGACCCGTCGATGGTGGTCGCCGAGAGCGTCGGCGAACCGCTGGAGGTGCACGAGGGCCTGCGCGGGAAGGCCCGCGACGAACGGGTCCGGGACCTGCTGGTGCGGGTGGGCCTGTCGCCCCGCCACCTGGAGCGCTACCCGTACGAGTTCTCCGGCGGGCAGCGGCAGCGGCTGGCCATCGCCCGCGCGCTGGCGGTCGACCCGGACGTCGTGGTCTGCGACGAGGCGGTGTCCGCATTGGACGTTTCGACGCAGAACCAGATCATCAACCTGCTGGAGGAACTGCGCGCCGAACTGGGCACCTCGTACCTGTTCATCTCGCACGACCTGTCGGTGGTGCGGCAGCTCGCCCAGCGCGTGGCGGTGATGTACCTGGGGCGGCTCGTGGAGGAAGGCCCGTCGCAGCGCCTCTACTCCCATCCCGCCCACCCGTACACCGAGGCGCTGCTGTCGGCGGTCCCGGTGCCCAACCCGAAGGTGCAGCGCCGCCGCGAACGCATCGTGCTCCCCGGCGATCCGCCGGACCCGACCGATCCTCCCGGCGGCTGCACCTTCCACCCGCGCTGCCCGTACGCGATGGACGTCTGCCGCTCGGTCGTCCCCGAGCCGACGCCCGTCGACGGCGGCGGCACGGTGCGCTGCCACCTGCACACCAGCGGGCCCGCGCTGGCGGGCGGTTCCGTCCTGGAACTGCGTGCCGCAGAATCGGGGGCGGCAACCGACACCGGGAGTTGATGGGCTTGCAGACCGCGACGGCCGCGCTGAACGACGTCAAGACGCACTACTGCGCCAACGGTTCCGGCCCGGCCGTGGTGTTCGTGCACGGCCTCGCCGAGGACCACCGCAGTTGGCGGCGCCAGCAGGAGGAGTTCGCCGACCACCGCACCTACGCCTACGACGTGCGCGGGCACGGCGCCAGCACGGTCGGCGACGCGAACGGGACCCTGGCCCAGCTGCGGGACGATCTGCTCGCGTTCCTCGCCGAGATCTCCGGACCTGCGGTGTGCGTGGGATTCTCCCTCGGCGGCACGGTGGTGCTCTCCGCCGCGGCGCACCGTCCGGACCTGGTCACCGGCGTCGTCGTGCTCGGGACGTCCTCGGTGGTGGGGCGGGCGGCGGCCGAGATCAACCTGCAGCGGGCCGCGGAGACCGGCGACGCCGTGCTCGACTCGCTGCGCGCGGACACCAGGATGATGGTCGCGAACTCCACAGTGGACCTCGACGAGGTGGTCGCGCGGCGCGCGGAGTCCCTCGGCGACGGCCGCGGCTACTCGAACGCGGCGACCGCGATGGCGGGCCTGCGCGGCAACCCGCTGACCCCGGAGCTGGCGGCGATCGAGTGCCCGGTGACGGTGATCGGCGGCGAGCACGACGCCCTCTGCCCGCGCAAGGCGGCCGACATCCTCCTCGCAGCACTCCCCCAGGCCACGTACCAGGAAATCCCCGGCGCGGGCCACCTGATGAACGTCGACAACCCGGAGGCCGTCACAGCCGCGCTGCGCAATGCCCTGGCCGTGCAAGGGCCGTGAGCCTTTCGAGCCGTCGCAACGATCCGAAAGGCCCACGGCCCGCCCGGCTCAGAACAGGAGGGCCATGAGCTGGATCGGGATCATGGCGATGACCGACGCCGCCGAGACCGTCAGCGTCACCGACTTCAGCGCTCCCCGCGTCGTCTGCGGCAGCAGGGTCTGCAGCAGCCAGAACGTGTTGCTGGTCGCGTGGATGACGAACAGCGAACCCGCGCCCGCCGCCAGGGCGACGAAGATCGGGTCGATGCCCAGCATCGGCATCACCGGGCCCAGCACGCCCGCGGCGGTGATCGACGCCAGCGTCACCGAGCCGATCGCGATGTGCAGCACCGCGGCCACCAGCCACACCAGCAGCAGCGGCACGACCGTGCTGGTGGAGAAGTAGCCCTTCAGCAGCTCGCCCAGGCCGACGTCCTTCACCGTCTGCGCCAGCGAACCGCCGACACCGGTGAGGATGAGGATCTGGCCGCTCTCGTGGAAACCGCGCTTGAACGCCGCCGCGGTCTGCTCCGCCGGGAGCTTCCAGCGCGCGATGAGCACCGCCCCGATCAGGCCGATGAGCAGGGCGATCACCGGGTCGCCGAGGAAGTCGACCCACGGCGAGGAGAACTCGGCCATCTCCGCGATGGCGCCGAAGGCGATCAGCGTCAGCGCGAGCAGCAGCGGGGCCAGCAGCAGCGGCAGCGGCGGGAGTTCGCGCGGCGACCGCTCTTCCTCCGCGACCTCGGCGACCGGCAGTTCCTCGGTCTCGTCCAGCTTCGGGTTCCACAGGCCGCGCTTGGCCAGCGCGGTGAACAGCGCCAGCGTGACGACGATGGTGAAGACCGCGGTGATGGTGCCGAAGAGGAACATCTTGCCGAACGGCAGGTCCAGCACGCCGGCCAGCGCGACGGCCCCGACGCCGGGCACCACGAACACCAGGCCGACCTCGATGCCCAGCGCCATCGCCGCGCACATCCGGGCCGCGCCGTACGGCCCGATCTGCCGGGACAGCCGGCTGGCCAGCGGCGCGGTGATCACCAGCAGCACGTCCGCGAAGATCGACTGCAGGACCGTGCCGACGGTGACGCCGAAGGTGTAGGGCAGGCTCCGCGGCCCGAAGGTGCGCACGAGCAGGTCGACGAGCTTCTCGATCGCGCCGAGCGAGGCCATCAGCGAGCCGAGCAGCACGCCGAACGCGATCAGCAGTCCGACCTCGGTCATCAGGTCGCCGAAGCCGGTGGTGATGGACTTGATGGTCTGCTCGGGGCCCAGCCCGGAGACCAGGCCGAGGTAGATCGCGCCGAGGACGAGCGCGATGGCCGGGCTGATCTTGGCACGGAGGATGAGCACGACGACGCCGACGATGGTTATCGCGGCGTTGGCGAAGACAACGATGTCCGACATCTATGGGTCCGATTCGTCGGGGTCGGCACGAGCCGACTCCTGAGTTCTGCGGCGAGCAGCGCTTTTCCCGCCGGGCCGGGTTTTGCCCAACCGGCGGCTACGAAGACGGACCGGCGAAGCATACACATCATCGTTGCGTGATCAAGGTCTTGTGAATCCTCATTCGGGTGATTACCGTCCTGTCTTGCCGAATAAAGGCATCAGTTTCCCAAATATTGAAAAGCAGGGGCTTGCGGAGACGGACACCTCCACGCCCCGGGCGCTCACATCGCCCTCGCCGCAACACCGTGAAACAGGAGAAGACCGATGGCGTCCAACGGACACGGGCCCCTCACCGGGGTCCGGGTGGTCGAGCTCGGCAACTTCATCGCCGCCCCGACCGCGGGCCGGATCCTCGCCGAGTTCGGCGCCGACGTCATCAAGATCGAACGCCCCAAGACCGGCGATGAGCTGCGCAACTGGCGGCTGCACGGCGGCGACGTGTCGCTGCTGTTCCGCACCATGGCGCGCAACAAGCGCTCGATGACCCTCGACCTGCGCTCCGCGCCGGGCCAGGACGTCGCGCGGAAGCTGATCGCCGGTGCGGACATCGTGCTGGAGAACTTCCGGCCCGGCACGCTGGAGAAGTGGGGACTCGGCCCGGCGGAGATCCGCCGGGCCAACCCGGGAGCCGTGCTGGTGCGGATCTCCGGGTTCGGGCAGACCGGGCCGTACCGGGAGCGCCCGGGCTTCGGCGGTGTCGCCGAGGCCTTCGGCGGCGTGCGGCACCTGACCGGCTATCCGGGCATGCCGCCGGTGCGCACCGGCGTCAGCCTGGCCGACTCGGTGGCCGGGCTCTACGCGGTCATCGGCGCGTTGATGGGATTGCTGCGCCGCCGCTCCGGGGAGCCCGGCGAGACCGTCGACGTCGCGCTGTACGAGGCGATCTACTCGCTGATGGAATCCTCGGTGCCGGACTTCGACGCGTTCGGCGTCACCCGGGAGGCCACGGGGGCGACGATCCCCGGGGTCGTTCCGTCGAGCACCTACCGGTGCGCCGACGGCAAGTACGTGGTGGTCGGTGGCAACAACAACGCCATCTACGCCCGGCTGATGAACCTGATCGACCGCCCCGACCTGGCCGACGATCCCGCGCTGCAGACGAACGTGGGCCGGGTCGAGCGGGGCGCGGAGATCGACGAGGCGATCGGCTCCTGGACGGCGCGGCTGGACAGCCCCCGGGTGCTGGAGCTGCTCGCCGGTGCGTCCGTCCCCAGTGGACCCATCTACGACGTGCCGGACATCGTGGCCGATCCGCACTTCGCGGCCCGCGGGATGCACGAGCGGCACCCGGTGCGCATCGAGGGCGACGAGACCCGCGAGGTGCTGTTCCCCGGCATCGTCCCGAAGCTGACCGAAGAACCGGGCGGCACCCGCTGGCTCGGCCCGGAACTGGGCGAGCACACCGACGAGGTGCTGGCCGAGCTGGGGCTCTCCCCGACCGAGACCGCCGGGCTGCGGGCCGAAGGAGTGATCTGAATTGGTACTCATCACCGAGGTGTCGCTGCGCGACGGGCTGCAGATCGAGCCGGTGATCGTGCCCACCGCCGACAAGGTCCGCTTCGGCGAACTGCTGGTCGACGCGGGTTTCAAGCACCTGGAGATCGGCTCGTTCGTCAACCCGAAGCGGGTGGCGACGATGGCCGACACCGCCGAGGTCGTCGCGGGCCTCGCCGGCCAGCCGGCGACCTTCCACACGCTGGTGCTCAACGAGCGGGGCGCGCAGCGCGCCGTCGAGGCGGGCGCGAAGAACGTGCGGCTGGTGCTTTCGGCCAGCGAGGGCCACAGCGTGTCGAACGCCGGTGTCGGCACGGCGGAGGCGATGCAGCGCATCGCGCGGGCCGCCGAGATCGTGCACGACGCGGGAATCCGCACCGAAGGCTGCATCGCGACCGCGTTCGTCTGCCCCTTCGACGGCGACACCCCGGTGGAGCGCGTCGTCCGGGTCGCGCGGCACTACGCGGACATCGGCGTCGACGTGCTGCACCTCGCGGACACCATCGGCGCGGCTTCGCCGGGCGACATCAACCGCGCCGTCACCGCGGTGCGCGACATCTTTCCCGTGGAGCGAACGGGTCTGCACCTGCACAGCACCTACGGCATGGCCGACGCCAACGCCTGGGAGGCCTACCGCTGCGGCATCCGGCGCTTCGACGCCGCGCTCGGCGGGCTCGGCGGCTGCCCGTTCGCGCCGGGCGCGACCGGCAACATCGCCGCCGACGACCTGATCCACCTGTTCCACCGGGAAGGCATCGACACCGGTATCGACGTGTCCAAGCTCGGCGCGCTGCGCGAGCACCTCGCGGGGCTGGTCGGGCACGCGCTGCCGTCGGCGCTGGCGAAGATCCCGGCCGCGCCCGCAGAAGTCCGGCGCTAGCCGTGGCCGCGGAACCGTTCACCACCGGCGTCGGCGTCCTGGACCGCTCGGTGGCCATCCTGGACTGCGTGGAAAGCCACCCGATGGGCACCAGCGAACTGGCCAGGACGCTCGGCCTGACGGTGTCCACCGCGCACCGGCTGGCCACCGCCCTCGTCGCGCACGGCCTGCTGCGGCGCGACGCGGCGGGCTGCTTCCACCTCGGCCCGCGCTTCGCGACCTCGGCGCTGGCCGAGACCGCGCTGCCGGTGCTGGAGGAATTGTGCGCGGCGGCGGCGGAATCGGTGCAGTTGTGGGTCCGGCGGGCGGACCACCGGCTGTGCATCGTGAGCGTCGAGTCGCCGGAGGAACTGCGGGCCAGCCAGCCCGTGGGCACCCTGCTCCCGTTCCCGCACGGATCGTCCGGCCAGGTACTGCTCGGCGAGCGGAACCCGGACGGCCACGACTGGGTCGAGAGCGTCCAGGCCCGCGCGCCGGGCGTCGGTTCGGTCAGCGCTCCGGTGCGCCTGCACGGCGACACGATCGCGGCGGTGTGCCTTTCGGCGCCGACGCAACGACTCCTGCCGAGCCCCGGCCGGCGCTTCGGCGCCCAGGTCGTCGCTGCCGCGGAGCGGATCGGAGCGGCCCTCGGCGGCTAGTGCGCGGCCGCCACTGGGCGAACGGGTTCGACGGCGATCCGGCGGACGGGTAAAGCAGAACCCCCGACACCTCCGTCCACATCGGACGGCGATGCCGGGGGTTCGCGGCCGGCTCAGCGGGGCAGCTGGGACTCCAGCTGGTCCGCCAGCTCGTTCATGATCCCGGCGTAGCTGGCATAGCTCATCGGCGCGACCGCGTCCCATTCGACGAAGCGGTTCGCGGCGGCTGCCGGGTGCGAGGCGAACACCGGGTTCTCCTTCATCTGCTCCGGCTTCATCGAGGCCGACCGGGCGTCCCACAGCAGGACGTCGCCGGGATAGGCGTTGGCCTTCTCCCAGGACAGCCGCTCGAAGTAGCCGCCACCGGCCACGTCCGGGTTCTTCGGCGTCGTGATAGGCAGGCCCAGCTCCTTGACGTAGTAGTCCAGGTCCGGGTTGCGGGCCGGGACCACCACGAAGTACTCCTCCTTGGTGCCGCCCACGGCCAGGATCGACTTGCCCTCGGCGCGCATCCGCGCCCCGATGTCGCGCAGGCGCTGGGCGGCCGCGTTGAACCGGTCCTCGTCGGCCTTCACCCGCTCCGAGTCGACGTCGCCGCCGAGCGCGCGGGCCAGCTCCTTGTACTTGCGGATGGCCTCGGGCAGCGCGATCCCCGACTGCTGGACGCCGACGGTCGGCACGATCCGCTTGACCGCCTCCTCCTGGTCCTGGACCAGGTGCCAGAGACCTTCGAACTCCGCGTACTTGCCGCTGACCAGCAGATCCGGGTTGAGGGAGGTCAGCCGCTCCATGTTCACCTCGCCGTAGCCCGGCCCGGTGACGTCGGTGACCTGGCGGGGATCGATGCTGCCCGCCTCCGGCTCGGTGGAGCCGTCGTCGCGCACCAGCGGCCCGAAGGTGCCGGCCACGTTGACCCCGAAGTCCTTCAGCGCGCCGGCCGCCGAGACCTGCGCGACGACTCGCTCCGGGCGCTTGTCCGCCGTTACGGTGATCCCGCGATCATCGGTGTAGGACCACCCGGCACCCGCCTGATCGTTCTGACCAGGCGAAGCGCATGCCGCCAGCGAGCCGGCGGCGACGAGCAACGCGGCAGCCGCTCGGATCTTGTGACGCAAACCAACCTCCCCATTTCCGTAAGGCTAGGCTAACCTAGCACTCGATCTCGGGAGGTTACGGATGCCAGGTACGCGGACCGCGCAGTCGACCGAGCACAAGCCCGTCTACCGGACGTTCCCGGTCGAAGTCGCGCGGGTGCAACGGCTCGGCCCGAGCTTCGTCCGGATCACCTTCACCGCCGAGTGCCTGCGCTCCTTCGGCGCTGGCGGACACGACCAGCGGATCAAGCTGGTGCTCCCGCAGCCGGGCCGCACCCTCGCGGACTTCCCGAGCGGCCCCGACTGGTACCAGCGGTGGCTGGCGATGCCCGACGAGATCCGCCCGAACCTGCGCACCTACACGGTCCGGTCCTACCGCGGCGAATCCGCCGAGCTCGACGTCGACTTCGTGCTGCACGGCGGCCCCGGCCACGGCGGCCCCGCCTCGAACTGGGCGGCGCAGGCGCGGCCCGGCGACGAGATCGGCCTGCTCGGCCCCGACCGGCCGGGCACCGGCCGCATGTGGGGCTGCGAGTGGGCGCCGCCCGCGGCGGCCAGCCACCTGGTGCTCGCCGGCGACGAGACCGCCGTGCCCGCCGTCGCCTCCATCGTCGAATCGCTCCCGCCGTGCGCTCGCGGCATCGTCTGCCTCGAAGTGCCGGAGGAGCACGACCGGCAGGACTGGAACCTGCCCGACGGCGTCGAGGTGCGCTGGTTCCCCCGGTGCGCGGCGATGCCGCACGGCAAGCTGCTGGAGGAAGGCGTCGCCGCGGCCCTGAACGAGCTGCGCCCGACGTCGCGCGGCGGCGCGGTCGACCTGGACGACGTCGACGTGGACACCACGACGCTGTGGGAGGTGCCCGACGCGCCCACCGACGCGGCCTCCCCCAACGCCTTCTACGGCTGGCTGGCCGGCGAGGCGGGCGTGATCAAGCGGCTGCGGCGAATGCTGGTGAGCGACTACGGCATTCCGAAGCAGGCGGTCGCCTTCATGGGCTATTGGCGCGAGGGCCACTGCTGACCTCCTGATCTGTCGGTGCCTTCGGTTACTGTGCTCTGCGACACCAAAAGTCCAGGACAGGTAGCCGAAGGGGCGCAGTCATGGCCGCCACGACCACCATGGCCAACGACGATTTCGTCGCGCAGGCCGACCCGTACCGCCGGGAACTGCTCGCGCACTGCTACCGGATGCTCGGCTCGCTGCACGACGCCGAGGACCTGGTGCAGGAGACGTACCTGCGCGCCTGGCGCGCCTACGACCGGTTCGAGGGCCGCTCGTCGCTGCGCACCTGGCTCTACCGGATCGCCACCACCACCTGCCTGACCGCGCTGGAGAACCGGAAGCGCCGCCCGCTGCCGACCGGCCTGGGCGGCCCCACCGACGACCCCGGCGGCGAGCTGGTCGAACTCCCCGAGGTGGCGTGGCTGGAACCTGTCCCCGACGGCATGGTCGCCGACGAGCACACCGATCCCGCGGCGATCGTCGGCGCGCGGGAGAGCACCCGGCTGGCGTTCATCGCCGCCCTGCAGCACCTGCCCGCCCGGCAGCGCGCGGTGCTGATCCTGCGCGACGTGCTGAAGTGGAAGGCCGCCGAGGTCGCCGACGCGCTCGGCATCAGCACGGCCGCGGCCAACAGCGTCCTGCAGCGCGCCCGGGCCCAGCTCGACCAGGTCAAGCCATCCGAGGACGACACCCCGCAGCCGCTGAGCAGCGAGCAGCGGCAGCTGCTGGAGCGCTACGTGGCGGCGTTCGAGGCCAAGGACATCCCGGCCATCGTGCAGATGTTCACCGACGACGCGGTCTGGGAGATGCCGCCGATCGCGACGTGGGTGCGCGGCGCGGAGCACATCGGCCAACTGGTCGATCTCCAGTGCCCGGCCGGTCCGGGCGAGATGCGGCTGCTGCCGGCGCGGGCGAACGGCCAGGTCGCCTTCGGCGTGTACCGGCTCGAGCCCGACGGCGTGTTCCGGCCGTTCCACCTGCAGGTGCTGGACTTCGACGGCGCGAAGGTCAAGCACACCGTCGCGTTCTTCGACGTCAGCCTGTTCCCCAAGTTCGGCCTGCCCGACACCTGCCCGGCGTGATCCCGCGCAGGGCGGCTAGCTCAGCGGGTGCGCGGCGAGGAACCGCAGCACGGCGCCGGAGGATTCGGCTTGCTGCTCCTCGAAGTAGGCGTGGCGGGCACCCTCGAGGTAGTGCAGTTCGGCACCGGCGATGCGTTCGGCGAGGATCGCGGCGTTCTCCGCCGGGCTGAAGATGTCGTCGGTGCCGTGCAGCACCAGCGTCGGCGCCGTCACCCGGTCCAGCTCCGCCCAGCTGTCGTGGCCGTTGCTGGCCCGGAGGTGCCCGCGCCGGGCGTGGTGGGGCATCGGGCCGCCGAGCGTGACGTACGGGCCGGGGTGGGTCCGCACCCATCCCGGCGTGTACATCAGGTCGATCAGGGCTTGGCGCGCCGCGTCCGCCGACGGCTGCGCCAGGGACCGGGTCACCTCGGCGTCGGCGCGCAGCCCGCGGGTGCCGCCGACCGAGGTGCAGCCCAGCACCAGCGCACCGACCCGGTCCGGGTGGTCGATCGCCACCCACTGCGCCACCTTGCCGCCCATCGAGGTGCCGTAGACGTGGGCTCGCGCCAGGCCCAGGTCGTCGAGGACGGCGATCACATCGCCCGCGAAACGGCGGACGCCGTACTCCACGTCGGCGGGCTTGTCGCTCTGCCCGGTGCCGAGGTAGTCCAGCACGATCGTCCGGTAATCGTCCTCGAAATCGGCATGCACGTTGTCCCACCAGTGGTGGGTGTTCGCCTGCCCGCTCAGCAGCACCAGCGGTTCGCCGGAACCCCGGACCTGGTAGTAGATCTTGGCTTGGTCAGCTGTCGTCGCGAACGGCACGCGAACATCCTAGAGTGGCCGGCGGAGACGTCTGGGCGCCTGGTGGCCCCCTCGGCCTTCAAAGCCGGTGGCACCGAGCACCTCGGTGCGGCGGGTTCGATTCCCGTCCGTCTCCGCCAGTGCACCCGCCCTCGACGTGCTGCAATGGGGCCATGCCCGGAACCGCGGCGATTCGCCTGACCCAGTACGCGCACGGCGGCGGCTGCGCCTGCAAGATCCCGCCCGGCGAACTGGAGTCGGTCGTCGGCGGCTTGACGCCCGCCGTCGAACGACCGAACGCAGAGCTGATCGTCGGCCTGGACACCGGCGACGATGCCGCCGTGGTGCGCGCCGGCGGCGGGCCGGCGATCGTGGCCACCACGGACTTCTTCACGCCCGTCGTGGACGATCCCTACGACTGGGGCCGCATCGCCGCCACGAACGCGCTGTCCGACGTCTACGCGATGGGCGGGACGCCGATCGTCGCGGTCAACCTGCTCGGCTGGCCGCGCGACGTCCTGCCGTTCGAGCTGGCGGCGGAGGTGCTGCGCGGCGGTTGCGACGCCGCCGGGGCGGCGGGCTGCCACGTCGGCGGCGGGCACAGCGTCGACGATCCCGAGCCGAAGTACGGGCTGGCGGTCACCGGCCTGGTCGAGCCGGATCGGTTGCTGCGCAACGACACCGCGCGTCCCGGCCTGCCGCTGTCGCTGACGAAACCACTGGGCATCGGCGTCCTCAACACCCGGCACAAGAGCACCGGCGAACGCTTCGAGCAGGCGATCGACGCGATGACGACGCTGAACCGCGATGCCGCCGCCGCGGCGGCGCGGGCGGGGGCGGTGTGCGCGACCGACGTCACCGGATTCGGCTTGCTGGGCCACCTGTTCAAGACGATGCGCGCCTCCGGCACCGCCGCCGAGATCGACGTGGCCGCAGTGCCCTACCTCGACGGCGCACGGGATGCGGTGCGGGCCGGGTTCGTCAGCGGCGGCACCCGCCGGAACCTCGACTGGGTCCGGCCGCACCTCGATCCTGGTTCGGCGCCGGAAGAAGACCTGCTGCTGCTCGCCGACGCGCAGACCTCCGGCGGGCTGCTCGTGGTCGGTGAGGTGCCCGGCGCGGCGGTGATCGGCCGGGTGGTCCCCGCGGGCGCCGCGACGATTTCGCTGCTCTGAAACGCATCCGCCCACATCGTGGGCAGCCGCGATGATCCATTGACGCTTCCCCGGGACGCTTCTAGCGTTCTAGGCATGGCTCACTCGGTGCAGTTGGTCACCAGGGACCACGTCGACCTCCTCCGGGTGAGCTCCGCCGCCTGTCCGCGGCGCTGAGCGCCCGCAGTCCCGCGCTTCTCCCGGCATCGTTCGCCGGTCCCATTCGCCGCTTCCCCCGGCGCCGTTCCCGCGCGCCTCCGGCGCGCTCGCCCTCTTCAATCCACTGTGGAGTCAACTCCGCCCGGCAGCAAGGACCTGCAGATGGCACCACGACCGAACCTGCACCTCGCGGTGGCGCTGGACGGCGCCGGCTGGCATCCCGCCGCGTGGCGGGAGGAATCCGCCCGTCCCGCCGAGCTCTTCACCGCCGACTACTGGGTCGACGTCGTGCGGGAAGCGGAGCGCGGACTGCTCGACCTCGTCACGATCGAGGACTCGCTCGGCCCGCAAACCACCCTCGACGAGGGCCCGGACGACCGGACCGACCAGGTGCGCGGCCGGCTCGACGCCGGGCTGATCGCCGCCCGCGTCGCGCCCCGCACCACGCACATCGGCCTGGTGCCCAGCGCGGTCGTCACCCACACCGAGCCGTTCCACATCTCCAAGGCGGTCGCCAGCCTGGACTACATCAGCGCCGGCCGCGCGGGCTGGCAGGCGCAGGTTTCGGGGCGCCGCAGCGAGGCCGCGCACTTCGGCCGTCGCGAGGTCGACCCCGTGGAGCTGTTCGACGAGGCCGCGGACTACGTGGAGGTGGTCCGCCGGCTGTGGGACAGCTGGGAGGACGACGCGGAGATCCGCGACGTCGCGACCGGCCGGTTCATCGACCGCGACAAGCTGCACTACATCGACTTCGCCGGGAAGTGGTTCGACGTCAAGGGACCGTCGATCACGCCCCGGCCGCCGCAGGGCCAGCCGCTGGTGACGGCGCTCGCGACGGACGCGGCCGCCCACCGGTTCGCCGCCCGCGCCGCGGACATCGCCTTCACCACCCCGCACGACGCGGAGCAGGCGCGGATCGTCGTCGAGCGGATCCGCGCCGAACAGCTCGACGCCGGGCGGGAGCACGACGCCTTGCACGTCTTCGGCGAGCTGGTCGTTTTCCTCGGCGAAGGCGCGGCCGAGCGCAAGGCGCGGCTGGACGAACAGGACGGCTCGGTGTCCACATCGGACGCACCGGTGTTCACCGGCACCGCGACCGAACTCGCCGACCGGCTGCTCGCCTGGCGCGAGGCGGGGCTTTCCGGATTCCGGTTGCGGCCCGCTGCCATCCCGCACGACCTGACCGCGATCACCCGGGACCTCGTCCTGGAACTGCAACGGCGCGGGGCGTTCCGCACCGCGTACGAGGCCGACACGCTGCGCGGCCTGTTCGGCCTGCCCCGGCCCGCCAGCCGCTACGCCACCGCCGGAGGACACCAGTGAGCAAGCAGATTCACCTGGCAGCGCACTTCCCGGGCGTGAACAACACGACGGTGTGGAGCGATCCGGCTTCGCTGAGCCAGATCGAGTTCTCCTCGTTCGCGCACCTGGCGCGCACCGCCGAGCGCGGGAGGTTCGACTTCCTGTTCCTCGCCGAAGGGCTGCGGCTGCGCGAGCACGCCGGGAAGATCTACGACCTGGACGTGGTGGGCCGCCCGGACACCTTCACGGTGCTGGCCGGGCTGGCCGCCGTCACCGAACACCTCGGGCTGGCGGGCACGATCAACTCGACGTTCAACGAGCCCTACGAGGTGGCCCGGCAGTTCGCCAGCCTCGACCACCTCTCCGGCGGCCGGGCGGCCTGGAACGTCGTCACGTCGTGGGATGCGTTCACCGGCGAGAACTTCCGGCGCGGCGGCTTCCTGCCAGAAGACCAGCGCTACGAACGCGCCGAGCGGTTCCTGCGCACCGCGTGGGAGCTCTTCGACTCGTGGCACGGCGACGAGGTCGTCGCCGACAAGGAATCCGGGACCTTCCTCGACGACCCGCTGGCCGGTTCCTTCGCGCACCGCGACGCGCATTTCGACATCTCGGGCCGCTTCAACGTGCCGCGCAGCCCGCAGGGCCGGCCGGTCATCTTCCAGGCCGGCGATTCCGACGCGGGCCGCGAGTTCGCCGCCTCGGCCGCCGACGCGATCTTCACCGGCCACGGAACCCTGGAGGCGGGCAAGGCGTTCTACGCGGACGTCAAGGGCAGGCTCGCGCGGCACGGCAGGTCCCGCGACGAGCTCCTGGTGTTCCCGGCGACGACCGTCGTGCTCGGCGACACCGACGCGGAGGCCCACGAACGCGCCGCGCACATCCGGCGTCAGCAGGTCAGCGGGCAGACCGCCATCCGGTTCCTGGAACAGCTCTGGAACACCGACCTCAGCGACTTGGACCCGGACGGACCGCTGCCGGAGTTCGACCCGGCGGTCGGCACCGACACGATCACCAAGGGCCGGGCCAGCACCCGCCGGCACCGCGACCCGATCGCCATCGCCCGGCAGTGGCGCGAGCTGGCGGAGGCCAAGCAGCTGTCGATCCGCGAGCTGATCATCGAGGTCACCGCGCGGCAGTCGTTCATCGGCACCGCGGCGAGCGTGGCCGAGGCGATGAACCGGTCCGTGCAGGAAGAGGCGTCGGACGGCTTCATCCTCGTCCCCCACCTCACCCCCGGCGGCCTGGACGAGTTCGTCGACACCGTGGTGCCGCTGCTGCAGGAACGAGGCGTGTACCGCACCGAGTACCCGGGTGCCACGCTGCGCGAGAACCTCGGGCTGCCGCCGCTGGAAAACCCCCGGCAGAGCGCGAAGACCGCATCATGACCGAGCCGTCCCGGAGGTCGCCGGTGTCCACCCCCCTCTCCGTCCTCGACCTGTCCCCCATCGTGTCCGGGCAGGGTCCGGCGGACGCCCTGCACAACACCATCGACCTCGCGAAGCGCACCGAACACCTCGGCTACCGGCGCTACTGGGTCGCCGAGCACCACCTCACGCCCGGCGTCGCCTCGGCGGCGCCGGCGGTGCTGATCGCGCTGATCGCGGGTGCGACCAACCGCATCCGGGTGGGTTCGGCGGCGGTGCTGCTGGGCCACCACGCCCCGCTGGTGGTCGCCGAGCAGTTCGGTACGGTCGCGCAGCTGCACCCGGGCCGCATCGACCTCGGCCTGGGGCGCTCGGGGCTGGTGCGCGGCCGGGACTTCGCGCGCCGGTTCGCCGATCCGGCCGACGGCCCGGCGCCCGCGGGGAAGGTGGTCGACGGCCTGCTGATCCCGCCCAAGCCGCGGGCGCTGGCCAAGTCGAAGCGGTTCCTGGCCCGCATCGAGGAGCAGCAGCGGCTGCTCAGCACCGGCGATCCGGCGGAAGCACCGCTGGACTACCGCACCCAGGTCGAGCACGTCCTGCAGTTCGTCGGCGGCGACTTCCGGTCCTCCAGCGGCGAACCGGTGCACGCCGTGCCCGTCGAAGGTGCCGATCTCGACGTCTGGGTCCTCGGCTCCAGCGCCGGTGAGAGTTCGGCCGCGGCGGGGTCGCTGGGCCTGCCGTTCGCGGCGAACTACCACGTCAGCCCGTCCACGGTGCTGGAGGCGGTCGCGTCCTACCGGGAAGGTTTCGCGGCTTCCGCGAAGCTGGCCCGGCCCTACGTGGTGGTGTCGGCGGACGTGGTGGTCGCCGACACCGACGAGCAGGCCCGGGACCTCGCCGCCCCGTACGGGCCATGGGTGCACAGCATCCGCACCGGGGAGGGCGCGATCCCGTTCCCCAGCCCGACCGAAGCCGCCGAGTTCCGGTGGACCGACCAGGCGCGGGAGATCGTCGCCGACCGGGTGGACACGCAGATCGTCGGCGAGCCGGAGGCGGTGGCGCGCAAGCTGGCGACGCTGCGCGACGCCACCGGCGCCGACGAGCTCGTGATCACCACGGTCACGCACGACCACGCCGACCGGGTTCGCTCCTACGAGCTGCTCGCGAAGGCCTGGCAGGCGGCCTAACCGCGGCCGATGAACGGCATCGCGGTGGCGGTGACGGTCAGGAACTGCACGTTGGCGTTCAGCGGCAGGCCCGCCATGTAGAGCACGGCGTCGGCCACGTGCCGGGCGTCGAAGGTCGGCTCGGGGCGCACCGAGCCGTCCGCCTGCACCGCGCCGGTGGCGATGCCCGCGGTCATCTCGGTGGCGGCGTTGCCGATGTCGATCTGCCCGCAGGCGATGTCGTAGGGCCGGCCGTCCAGCGAGATCGACTTGGTCAGGCCGGTGATGGCGTGCTTGGTGGCGGTGTAGGCGACGCTACGCGGCCGCGGGCTGTGCGCGGAGATCGAGCCGTTGTTGATGATCCGGCCGCCCTGCGGGTCCTGCTCCCGCATGACGCGGAAGGCGTGGTGCGCGCACAGGAACGAGCCGGTCAGGTTGGCCTGCACGACGGCCTGCCAGTCCGAATAGGACAGTTCGCCGACCGAGCCGGCGGCGCCGAAGGTGCCCGCGTTGTTGACCAGCAGGTCCACCCGGTCCCAGGCGTCGCGGACGCCGTCGAACAAAGCGGCGACCGACTCCGGGTCGCCGACGTCGGTCGGCACCACGAGAGCGGCGTCCGAGCCCTGCGCGGTCTCCTGCAGCGGCTCGGGCCGCCGCCCGGCCAGCGCGACCCGGTAGCCCGCGCCGAGCAGCGCCCGCGCGATCTCACGCCCCACACCTGATCCGGCCCCGGTCACCACCGCGACTCGCATGTCGCTCATCAGCCCTCCCGTCGGTCATTGCCAGCGGGCTCATTGATACCCCACGGCCGCGCACGGGTACCCCGGCGCCATGAGCATGCGTCCACGAAGCGTGCGAGCGGCGCTGTGCGGCCCGGCGTTGCTCGCGGCGCTCGCCGCACCGGCGGGCTGCGCCGAAGCACCGACGAACTTCCCGGTCGCGCCAGTGCAGGTGCAGAGCGGGGAGGTGACGGTGCGCGGCGTCGTGCGCAGCGGAGTCGAGCAGGGATGCCTGGTCCTCGCCACCGCCGACCGGGAGTACCTGCTGGTGCATCCCCCGTCCACGCTGCGTCCGGGCGTGACCGCCGTGGTCCGCGGCAGGATCGAGCCGGGCATGGTCACGACCTGCATGCAGGGCACGCCGCTGGTGGTCTCGGAGGCGCACACCGGGTGAGCCGGCATCAACGGATGCCCCTGACCTCCTTCCCGTGCAGGGCGAGCGCGTAGATGACGATCAGGTCCAGCACGATGACGATGCTGGACCAGACCGGGGAACCGAGGAAGAACGCGATGTTGGTGAGCAGGCTCAGCACTGCGAAGGCGATCGCGACCATGCGCGCCCACATCCAACCGGACATCACCCCGACGCCGGCGGCGGCGAGGACGACGCCGAGCACGACGTAAGCCCAGCCGACGTGGACGAGCGCGGGCGTGCCGACCGGTGTGGCGAGGCTGTTCCCGGAGCGAGCGAATGCCGTGATGCCGTAGATCACCTGAACGACGCCGACGATCAGCAGGACGACGCCGGCGAAGATGACCCACCCCAGCCACCGGGTGGGAAAGCCGCGATGCGGCACGTTGTGGGACGTCATGGTTCGGCTCCCTCCGCGGACTCCACCGCCAAAGGGTTGCGACGCGCCCCAAGACGATCCAGGGCCGAATTGCCTCTAATCCGGCGTGCCCACCGCCGCGTCGGCCCAGACGGTGGAGGAGCGCGGGGTGTCGATGCGGTAGTCGGTGGCGCGCGCGTCGAACAGCCGGACGCCCAGGTCGAAGGCCTTGCCGAGCGGATCGCCCGGATCCCGGGCGACTTCGCCGCGCGAGTTGCCGAAGCCCTGCACGACGCCGACGAAGTCGTGGTGAAGGTAGCGCGCGAGCTCCTGCAGGTGCGCGGTGACGCCCACCAGCGAGCCGGGGTAGGTCTCCTCCGAGCTGACCACGGCGGCCAGCCGCTTGTTCACCAGCCGCCGCTTGACGTGCTCGTGCTCCGGATAGCCGGATGCCTCGTAGCAGAAGATCCGGTCGATGAAGACCTTCAGCTGCCCGGAGATGCCGTACCAGTAGAGGGGCGTGGCGAGCACGAGCGCATCGGCGGGGAGGACCTTGCCCACCAGGAGGTCCTCGTAGTCGTCGTCGATGGAGCAGCGCCCGGCGGCGTTGCGGCATACCCGGCAGTCGCGCAGCGGCGCCGAGACCACGTCGGAGAGATCGACGATCTCCACGTCGTGACCGGCCTGCGAGGCCCCGGCGAGCACCGACTCGGCGAGCATTCGGGAATTTCCGTCCTTGCGCGGACTGGAGCTCAATGCAAGAACTTTCACCGGGAAAGACACCCCCGTTGATCGCGGCGTATGTGCAGCTCAATGCTCACCAGAAACAACCATGAAGACAAGCAGGACATTAAGGCCGGTACTGGTAAGCTTTTGTGCATGTTCGACCCGACCCGGCTGCGCCTCCTGGTCGCCCTCCACGAACAAGGAACGTTGCACGCCGCAGCGGCCGCACTGCACGTTTCACCGTCCGCCGCCTCACAACAGCTGGCGACCCTCACGAAGGAAGCGGGGACACCGCTGACGGAGGTCGACGGCCGTCGCTTGCGCTTCACCGAAGCCGGCCGCGTCCTGGTGGACCACGCATACGCGCTGCTCGCCAACCTGGAACGCGCGTTCGGCGACGTGCAGGCGGCGACCCAGGGCGACCTGGGACAGCTCTGCGTTGGCGGTGTCCCGTCGCTGATCCCGACGGTGCTGATCCCGGCGGCGCAGGCCATCCGCGAACAGCACCCGAGACTGCGGGTAGGCATCCACGAGATCGCGGTGCCGGACTGCCTGGACCAGCTCTGCAACGGCGACCTGGACGTGATCGTCTCCGTGACGGCGGACGTGGCGCTACCCGACGACGACCCGAGGTGCACCCGCATCGAACTCGGCACCGACGACTGCCACCTCGTGGTCCCGGCAACCCACCCGATCACCGACCACGAAGCGGCCGACCTGAAGCGGCTGGCCGACGAGGACTGGATCAGCACGGCGGCGGGAGACGCCTGCGACCAACTGCTGCACTCGACGTGCGCAGCAGCAGGCTTCCGCCCCAACATCCGGCACCGGGCCAGCGACTGGGCCGCGATCGCCGCCCTGGTCGAGGCGGGACTGGGCATCGCCCTCGTGCCGAGCCACGCCCGCCTACCGACCACGGCGGCGCTGACCACGATCGACATCGAGGGCGGCCCGGTACAACGACGAATCCACGCAACGATCCGCCGAGGAACCGAAACCCGGCCAGCGGTGGCCCACTACCTCACAACCCTGAAAACGGCCGTTGCCCAGCACTGCGCATCCGGATAGCGACGAACGACTTCAAGAGGCCGACCCAAACGATCAGAGGGCGTCACGATTCGCCCGCCGGGCCCCGTGGTGCGGGGATGAGCTCCCGGAGGTACTCGCGATGCTGGGCGGGTAGCGCTCTGCCGCCTGGTCTGGGTGTTCGTCTGGGGTCCACTGTGGGCGGTGGGATGAATTGGGGCCGCCCGTCACGCATGGTGATGTCCCAGCGCTGGTTGTGAAGCGAGCGGTGGTGGTGTGCGCAGAGCATGACCATGTTGTCCAAATCAGTGGCACCACCGTCGGCCCAGTGCTGGACGTGGTGCGCTTCGGAAGTTCCCGGCGGTCGGTCGCACCCGGGGAAGGCACACACGCCATCGCGCCGGAGTAGCGCGGCTCGAATGTGCGTGGGCGCGGTTCGCTTCGCCCTGCCCACATCCAACGGGAGACTGTCGCCGTCGAGGACGATCGGCAGGAATTCGGCGTCGCAGGCGATCCTGCGTGCGTTCTGGGCAGTGATGGCGCGTTCGGTGTTGAGCGTGCCGGGCATGCCGTCCTCGCCGATGACCTCCAAGCCCCGCTTGAGGTCCTCGAAGTCGATGGCGATGGTCATCTGCGGCCGCTGTCCACCGGTGCGCGGCATTCCGTCGTGGTCCAGCGCCAGATCCAGCAGCGCCGCGAACCCGTCCGCGTTCCGCTGCCCGGCCGTGCGCGGGTCTTTCTCTCCGTCGATCTCGGGTCGGGGCGCGGCCAGCGGTTGCATGAGCGCAGCGAACTTCGCCCCGGTTTCACGGTCCAGCTTCGCCTTGATGACGGTCATCCCGTCCCGGGCGGTCGCGTAGTGCAACTCGCGTGCTTCGTGCTGGGTTTCTTCGTCGCGGAAGGCGCCGTCCTGGTCGAGCAGGTAGCGGATGCGTTCGGCGAGTTTCTCCAACTCCCTCGGCGGCATCGTCCGCGCATACCCGGCGAGGGTTGATTCGACCTCGGCGACCTGGTGGCAGCGCGCGTACCCGGGCAGGCGTCGGATGCCGTTGACGATGACACGCGCGTGCTCCAGCCCGATCGCACCTTCAGAGAGAGCGTGAGCTGTGTCGGGCAGGTCCGGAGGCATCGTCTCGCCATACAGGGTCCGCCGGTCTTCAACATTGCGGGCCACCGTGACACGGCTTTTCGCGTCACGCGGGTCGATGTTGAGAAGCCCCTGTAGCCAGACTTGGAGTGATCGGGCGGTGGTGTCGGTGTGGATGGCTCGGTGGTCGGCTTCGGCGATGTATTGCAGTTGCTCCCACATCAGCACCCGCATCTCCTTCTCCAGTTCTTGGATGCGGGTGGCGAGTTCGGTGTCGGTGCAGGACACCGCCGACCACGGACCAACGAGGCCCCCGGTCGAATCCTGGGTGTTCAGTAGCGGTGTCATACCTCCATTCTCCTGATTCGAACGCGCGTTCGCACTGCTTTTATCGTCGCTTGATCAGGTGAAACACCCCGCCACAGGCCGTGAAAACTGTTCCATGTCAAGGGAAACGGTCACGACACGCCGAAGGCGACCCCCTCCACCACCAAACCCCGCGCCACTATCGGCCGTGCACCGTGCCCGGCAACCAGGAGTCAATTCCCCGCGAAATCGAGCCACCCCCACAACGGCCCAACCCCTGCGACGGATCACCCCGAAACCAAACCCCACCAGCCCCGGCCAACCCGAAAACGGCCACCCCGCAACGCAAGCCGCAAACGAGCCAACCCACACCGGGCCATCCCCGCGATACAAAGCCGCCCAGGGGCTGCGGGCCGGAGGTCAAGCCTGAAACCCCGAAGGGGCGGCCGCCAGGCCGGGCTTGACCTCC